>CAZMXD010000001.1:0-42080 GCA_964570185.1 uncultured Nitrospina sp.
ACCCCGGTTACGGATGTGATACCGGGTACAACAAGAAAAGGAATATTGGATTTCTTGGCAGCTTGTATCTCTTCACCACCGCGTCCAAAAATAAAAGGGTCCCCTCCTTTGAGTCGGACGACAACTTTTCCTTCTTGGGCTTTTTCAACCAACAGTGAGTTGATTTTTTCCTGTTCCAGGCTGGCAATACCTTCTTTTTTCCCGACATAAAAAATTTCAGTCTCCTTTTGTGCGAAACGAAGCAGGTCTTCATTTACCAGGTGGTCGTAAAGGATGACCTCGGCTTTCTGTAACCAGCTTTTTCCTTGCAGGGTCAAAAGGCTTACATCTCCGGGGCCCGCACCGATAAGGATTATTTTCCCTGGTTTGTTCTTTGAATCATTCATTGGAAGAGTCAATGTGATTGGCCAAGTTTGCGAAGTCAGACATGGTCAGGGTTTCTCCGCGTCTCGAAAGGTCAATACCGGCAAGACATGTTTGCCCTTGTTTGTTTTCAAAATTATTTTTCCAGGCTTTCAAATTATTCTTGAGCATTTTTCGTTTATGGAAAAATGCCGCATTGACTATTTTAAAAAACAGTTGTGGATCTTTCACTTGTACCTTGGGTCGAGGCAGAGGTTTCAATGAAAACAGGGTTGAATCTATTTTCGGCCGGGGTGAAAAAGCGGTATTGGGTATTTCCAAGAGCCGTTCAACCTGGCAATGATACTGCACGTAAACTGATAAGGAACCGTATTCTTTATTTCCCGGTTCGGCGGTAAGTCGGTCGACCACTTCTTTTTGCATCATCAAGGTCATAGACTGAATTCTGTTGCCAAAGTGAATCAGTTTTTTCATTATATGAGTTGCGGCGTAATAGGGAAGGTTAGATACAACCTTGAACCCTCGCTCCAGGGAAGAGTAGTCGTATTTCGCGGCATCTCCTTCAATGATTCTAAATGAATAGGCCTCATTTTTAAAACGATTTTCGAGTTCCCCGCATAATTTGGGATCCAGTTCTATGGCTGTTAAGGATCTTGATAACGGGAGTAATCTCTGGGTGAGTATGGCTTTTCCGGGACCTATCTCTACGACATCATCTTCTGTATTAATTTGCGCGAGTTCGACAATGCTTTTCGCTATTTCGGAATCGACCAGAAAGTTTTGCCCGAGAGGCCTTTTTCTCATTGCATGGAGAGGGTAGATTGTGACAATTTACCCGCGGTTTTCAAAGCTAATTTCAGGTTTTCAGGAGAGGCTTTATTTTGGCCTACGATATCATACGCCGTGCCATGGTCAACAGAGGTGCGCAAAATAGGCAGACCCAGAGTGATATTGACTCCCATGCCGTTCATCTTGACAGGGATCATGCCTTGGTCGTGATACATGCAGATGACAGCATCGTATTTATCTGATATGTCTCTTGCAAACAATGCGTCTGCGGGGTGAGGGCCGCTTACCCTGATACCTTCTTTCTGAGCTGATTTCAAAGCGGGAAGAATAAATTCTGTTTCTTCCTCACCAAAGATACCTTCATCTCCACAATGCGGATTGAGTCCCACCACGGCAATCCGCGGAGTTTCTGTAACATATTTCTTTAACCAGTCATGAGTTACGCAAATAGCCTGCAAAATTCTTTCTTTAGAAATTTGTGATTTAACCTGCTCCAATGGGAGGTGGGTAGTTACTAATACCACCCGCATGGAATTGCTTTCCATCATTAGTGTGGGCTCTTTTGAGTTTGTAAGCTGACCCAAAAGTTCGGTATGCCCTGGAAAATGGTGCCCGGCTAAATGTAAACTTTTTTTATTGATGGGGCATGTGGTGATGGCATCTACTTCATCATTGAGGGCTAATGTAACCGCCTTGTAAATAGCTTCGTAACTGGCCTTACCGCCTTCCGCGGAGGCTTCTCCTATTGAAAGTGTTTCGGAAACATTATTCAGATCGATGATATCTATCGTGCCAGGTTGATATAAGCCTTCTTTAGGTGACGCAACCGAATGCACCCGAATTTCGGGAGCGATTTGTTCGGCTTTCTTTTTTAGCAGGCGGGCATCGCCAATGACCAGGATCTTGGTGTCGACAGACAGGACTTCATCCTGAAAAGCTTTTAAAATAATTTCAGGTCCGATCCCTGCGGGGTCTCCCTGGGTCAAAGCAATGATGGGCGAAGCTTCCATTTTTGAGTTCTCTTAATAAATTAGGAAAAAGCTTTTACCAATTTTAAAATTCCATAAAGTTTTTTTCTTTTTGGATAACTAAGATGGTGAAAGAAAAAGTCCTCGAGCAAAAAATAAACCCGCCCTTGGACTCCAAGAGCGGGTATAAAAAATTTGGTATTTGGAATCCGCTATTTTCTCAGCTCATGAATTTTTCCGGAAGTTTTACCTCTTTTATTAACAGGCCTGGGGCTCGCGTCGAGAATTTTACTGTCGACGTTGCTTTCATATTCCTTGAAATTTTCAATAAACTGAACTGCCAGTTCATTGGCTTTTTCATCATAGGCTTCTGGGTTTTTCCATGTGTTTCTAGGGAACAGGCATTCTTTTGGAACCCCTTTAACAGCAAGAGGAATATGGATCCCGAATACAGGATCTTCTTTGGTTTCCCCATTATCAAGCTGTCCTTCTAAAATGGCATTAATCATGGCACGTGTGTATTTTATTTCTATTCTTTTTCCCACACCATAGGCACCACCTGTCCAGCCGGTGTTGACAAGCCAGCATCGGACTTTATGTTTTGCGATTTTTTCGCCGAGCATGTCCGCATAAACGGAAGGATGCAGTGACATGAAGGGGGCGCCAAAACACGTACTGAAAATGGCGGTTGGCTCCCGGCTCATCCCTTTTTCCGTGCCTGCTACTTTTGCCGTGTAACCGGAAATAAAATGATACATGGCCTGTTCTGGTGTCATCCTGGATACAGGCGGCATCACGCCATAGGCATCGCAGGTAAGCATGATTACGTTGTCCGGATGACCTCCCATTCCGTCACGTACGGCATTGTTTATATGGCTGATTGGATAACTTGCTCGTGTATTTTCCGTCAGGCTGGCATCATCGAGATCGAGTCTTCTGGCCTGTGGACTTAAAGCAACGTTTTCCAGCAGGGTGCCGAATCGACGCGTACAATCAAAAATTTCTGGTTCTGACTTTTTCGAAAGACGTATTACTTTGGCATAACAACCGCCTTCAAAGTTAAAGACGCCGCGATCGCTCCATCCATGCTCGTCATCTCCAATCAGTTTTCTTTTTGGATCCGCGGATAAAGTGGTTTTGCCGGTCCCAGAAAGGCCAAAGAATATCGCGGAGTCGCCTGTTTTACCAATATTAGCGGAGCAATGCATGGATAGTACGGATTGTTTTTGCGGTAAAAGATAATTCAAAATGGAGAAAACAGATTTCTTGATCTCGCCGGCGTAACTGGTACCTCCAATTAGGACTAACTGCTTACCAAAGTCGACAATAACGAAAACTTCTGAGTTGGTTCCATCAATAGCCGGCACGGCTTTGAAATCAGGCACATGCATGACGGTAAAAGCGGGATCATGGTTCTCCAGCTTTGCCATGTCCTTAATCTGAATAAACATATTACGTGCGAACAAATTGTGCCACGCGTGCTCGGTAATTACACGTATATGGGTCTGATGCTTCGGATCACACCCTGCGCAACAATCTTGAACATAGACTTCCTTGCCTTGCAAATAAGCCAATACCCGCGAATAGAGGGCTTCAAATTGTTCTACAGAAATAGGGCGATTTACTTTTCCCCACCAGATATTTTCCTGGCTTGATGGTTCTTTAACGATAAACTTATCGTTAGGAGCCCTTCCTGTGTGCTCCCCGGTAGTTACGCATACCGGCCCTAAGTGAGATAATTGGCCTTCCTTTTTGGAAATGATGTGTTCGTATAACTCAGGAGTGGACAGGTTCCAGTGTATTTTTTTTAAGTTTTTGAGCCCATGGGTCTCTAAACCTACTTTATGCTTTAAAACATTTTGCGGCATTGACTAGATTCCTTTATGATAAGGCGTTGAGTTACCTTAAACCCTTGTTGTTAATAAGCTTCCGCTTCCTGTAGGGTCAGATGATTAACAATAGCTTATATTATCATATTAGCCGGGGATAAAAATAGGTTTTTGGCATAAACGCACGACATTTTCAGGAAAAAAATTGGAAAATTTAGCATATGTTTAGTTTTTTGGAAAAAAAGAAAAATGAACCGGAAATCAGGGTCCTTGCAAGGGAACGCAGTCCCTATAATGAAATTTATGTCATCCGAAAGGGCGATTATCGGGAGCTTTGGTTCAAGGGCAATGGAGATTACTTTCTTCAAAGTCGCGTAAATATAAGCCAGCAAAAGCAACTGGCCTTGGTCTATTCAAATATGATGATGGCGTCATTACTTTTTTGTCCTAACCCCCGTAAGTTACTGATGGTTGGATTAGGCGGGGGCTCGGTCACCAATTTTCTCAGCGAGTGGTTTCCGGATTTAAAAATTGATGTGGTAGAAATTGATAAGAAAGTAATTGAAATTTCCAAAAAGTATTTTTTTCTTCAGGAATCTAATCACTATCGAGTTTTTCAAGAGGATGGGAGAGTGTTTATCAAAAACCGAAAAGGGCAGGAACAGTACGACTGGATCATCCTTGATGCTTTTAAAAGTGGTTCTATACCCTACCATTTAAAAACCCATGAGTTTTACAAAGAAATTCGTTCTATTTTAAAACCTAACGGGGTGGTTGGATCGAACTTGTATGGTAAAGGCAATGCTTTAAAACCCCGTGACACCAAGACTTTTTTATCTGTTTTCCAAAATATATATTGTTTTGAGGATGCGGAGAATGTCGCGACAGTACTCATCGCAAATGATGGCCCGCGCTGGAGTGAAAGAAAAATTCGCGGGAGCGCGAAAACTTTTAAAAAAATGCCAGAACCTTTTTTAATGCAAGAGGTTGCTAAAAACTATCAGGCGGGGAAATTTGTTGAAGAGTCTGCAACCAGATTTGATGATCATTTTTCGGATAAAGGGTTTCTGCATGATGTGAACAAAGAAAACCTGCAAAATATTAAGCCCCGGCGTTATCCCATAAAAAATATTCACTGAAAAACGGTTTGAGAATTTTCTTTACCCGGGTAAGTCGAAGACCTGCACTCTTCGGCCGTCAAAGTTGGCTGCGGCCAGGCGACCGTCATGGATTGAAAGTCCGGCCGTCTTGCCAAGTTCCCCGATTCTGTTACCTTGTTTGCGATAAAAATCTATCACATCGAAATTGTTATTCAAATGGATGATCTGACTGTGCCAAAAGTCGGAGGCATATATTCCATATTGCGGGTCACAGGCAAGAAAATAAATATCATCGAAACCCAAATCTTCCTTACTTACTTTATTGATCAAATTTCCCTCGGCATCAAAATGCTTTAATAAGCATTCTGACCGGTCACCGATTATAGTTCCGCCCTCCTTGAGACAGAAAACTCCGCAGGGTCCATTCAAGTTTTTGGATTGCTCGGTAGTGAGCGATTGTAGGGTTTCTTTGCCATTTGAATCAAAAATTGTAATACGGTTGTGGTCAGGGTCTGCGACATGAATGTAATCTTGAGGATCGACAGAAAGGGAAAAAACATGACCAAGAATTCCTTCTTGAAATTGAAGGATAAAGTTTCCCGTCGCATCAAATTTTTTTATCGCTCCGTTACCCTCGTCAATAACATAAATATTATTCTGGCTATCCGTTGCCAAATTCGCTGGATATTTAAAGGCGTTAGAAGTGTTCCCCCAAGAGCCAAAATGAAACTTATATTTTCCTTCGGATGTATAGCAAAATATATGGTGTTGCTCATAGTCGGTGACTAAAAGATCCCCGCTACTATTATGAGTAAGACCTTGCGGGGTTATGGGTAACCCGATTTCTGAGCCTGCTTTGCTGAAAGAAAAAATTTGTTTTAGCGAGGCCTGTGGCTCGGAAGGATTTGCCTCCGCAAAATTAAAAATCAAATTCAGCAAACTTTTTATTTTTGCGGTTCTTTTGAATTTCAACTCCAGTCGTTCAATTTTTGCCTGAAATTCGCTAATTTTAGCTTCCACATTAATGGATTCATCAATATCGGAAACTTGAAAAGCGGAGGCCAGTTGTTTTTGTTTTTCTCTGTAACCAAGTAATTCAAAGTTTTGGGATTTTCTTTCTCGCGAAATTTCTTGGGTCTGTCTTTCGATTGTCTCGGAATAAGATTTGAGCGCATCGATTAAATTTGAGCCTTCCTGACTCGGATTTAATATCCTGACGATTGCGGTGCCTATAACAAGCTGATGCAAATTGAGATTTTCATTGATTTCGATTCCTTTAATCATTCTTCGCATTAGATTTAACTGAAACTCTATGATGGAGATATTATTTTGAATGCCGATGGGAGTTATTTTGTCTTCCGTCCCCACTTGTTTCAGTTGTGCGTCTAGATCTCTTCTTTGTCTGCCCAAATCATCAAGTTGTATCAATAACTCTTCGGTTTTATCTTGAAAAACGGATTGAGTTTTTAGCGTGGCCAGATTTTTCTCGATCAGTTCTTTTTTTTGATTGGCAAGGGAACCGGGTTTATATCGAATAGGCCCCCATGACAAGATTTCATCCTCAAACTTAATTTCGGCAGATTGCGCCCGGATAATTTGAGAGATTTTTTCTATATCCAGATTTTCAGAATCAAAAGCAACAGGCGAGAAATCATCAATACTGGGTTCAATGATAGAATTGTCTTCATTAACCCAATGGGGAAAGGCGGCATCCATTGTTTCAAATAACTGGGGTTCTAGATATTCAAGTATTTGCCACTGTTCATGGAAACGGATCAATATTCTTATGGCATTTTCGGTGAAAACAGATCTTGAAGTTAGTCCGCAAACAAGGTCCTTTATTTTTTCGTTATTCACGGCTTGCCTGGCAAGAATCTTCAAAATTTGACAATGCGCTCTTAGAGGAAATTGTAATTGCAAAAGAAGATCCATTGTCCTGCAATTTTGATGATATTTAATAAGAAAGGAGGGCAGCTGATCGCTTCCGTCATTTCCTAAGATTTTGACCATAGACTCCTCCGATTTTTCTTTCTGGTCAAAATAATTCTTTATTACATCTGTTGATTTTTCCCACTGGCGTAACATGCAATCAGAAAGGCTTTCCCGCTGGATCTCGCTGGTTTCGCTTTCAGAAAAATAATAAATACATTCGTAAAGCTGTTGAGATGCTTTTCGAAAGGTATTGAATTTAGAGCGGGTTTCCCGGAAGTATTTTCTGTCTTCTTCTTCGTAGGTATAAAGGTCGTGATTAAAATCTCGAAGTCCTTGAGGATCTTTTTGAATTAAAATTTGCTCTTTTATCTGTTCCTCATTAAATTGTTGGGCTTTTTCCTGCCAGATCTCAAAAGTGGACAACATTTCTTCTCTGCATTGATTGAGTCGGTTCTCTAATAATGAGATGGCAAGATTCAAACTGGACTCAGTAATTTCTTTGCCGGCAAAGGCTAATCGTCCTAAACGAAGCGGGGATTGCATACTTAGGTTTTTAGTAGAATCGTCCAACAACTTTAAAGTGTGTTCTAATGCAACAAAAGATTTGGCCTCGTTTTTGAGTTTTTCCTGTACGAGAGAATAATAATTAACAAACTCATAGGAAGAGGGTTCCTGTTTTGAAAGCTTTTCCGACAGGATATCTTCTTCTTCTGCTGAAACTTGATATTTATCGATTTTTGTATCAAATGTTGAGCCGATAAATAAATTTCCCGCGGTATCCACTAATGTAAGGCAAGGCGCTTCCAGTGGCATGCCTGCGCTATCAATCGAACTCAAATATTGACCGAAGCATGAAAATATCTGGATCCGGTTATTGTTAAGATCAGCGATATAAAGTAAATCGTTCGATGCGATCGAAATACAAAGCGGATATTGGAATTGCCCGGGTTCGGTTCCGGTTTGACCGAAAGTTAAAATTTTCTGCCATTGGGAGTTGAATTTGTGTATACGGTGATTTCCGCTGTCCGCAATAAAAAAGTTTCCACAACTGTCCTTGGCAATGGATGTTGGAAACTCGAATAAGGGGGGAGCTATTAGGTTTAACGGGGTTTCGTACAGGTCTGCCAGGTTTTCTTCAAGAGTGGTTCCTCTTTGTCCTACCCAACCCAGGGATTTACCATCCTTGTTGAAGAATTGAATTCTGTGATTGTATCTTTCCACCACAATTAAAACACCAGAAGAATCAAGAAGTACATCGTAAGGTTCGTTCAATTCCCCTTTATGATCTCCACAGGAACCGAAAGATTGAAGTGGCTTGCCTTGCGAATCAAATTTTTGTATTCGATGATTCCAACTGTCTGCGACAAAGATGTTACCTTCTTTATCTACGGCAATACCTTTAGGGTATTGAAGTTGTCCGATATCTTTTCCTTTTTCGCTAAAACTTGTTATCAGATTGAATTGCGGATCGTAAACCTGTATGCGGTGATTAAAATCATCGGCTAAGAGAATATTTCCTTCCCGGGTGAAGCATAGTCCGGAAGGAGGAGATAATTCCTCAGGCCCTTCTTCTTGTTTTCTATATGAATTTTTGAAATTTATTGGGAAAACGGAGGTCATGTTAGCCTTTGATGAAACGGAAGGGTGGCTGTTAGAAAATCGTGATCCTATTCAGTCAGGCCGCATTTAATCATAAAAGCCGGCATATTACAATCGACCACGAAGGCAAGAAAACATAAAATTCCTACAATTTTATTGCCACACCGATTTGGTTATCGCTTTTCTTAATGTTCCATTGGTTTGAGGATTCGACCTCCTCTTGCCAGACTTTTAGGACACCGGGAAAATCTGGATGCAGATCATGAAGAATCAAAATGCCACCCCTACGGACTTTAGGGGCCCAAATATCGAAATCCACTTTTGCGCCACGGTCAAAAATCGGCTGATGATCTTCAGGAGGAACCATTTTCCCATTTTTAAGCCAACCTTTAATTCCATACTTATGAATATCTTCGGCAGATATAATCAATGGACCAGATTCAAAGTATTCATGCCATCCATCTATAAATAAAAGGTCGATTTTTTTGTCTGCCGGCCATTGTTTAGCCGCTTTTTGGGAGTATGCGCGGCCTGAAGTCACTACTTTTTGCAATTGCCAATAAGCGATATTATCGTTCCAGGACTTCCATATGTCCTGTTCCATAATGCATTCTGCGCCCTCTATCAGGTTCCAATGGTCGAAACAATATAGATGTCCTTCTCCGGAATTCTTAATCGCATTTCCCAAAATTACCGAACTTCTGCCATGCCACGAACCTATTTCAACAATGGTACCGGGATTGTTCAATGCTGTAAGGTAAAGTATTTCGGCATGTTCTTTTGGCATATATGGGGAAGAAATGTGTTGTGCCCGATTCCAAATATCGTCAAATGTTTTTACAAACATGAGCTATCCTTTTGCAAAAAAATTGGGTTATGAAAATAATTCCCGGGAGTGATCAATGGAAGAATCGTTGATAAAGATTACTCGATAGGATATTTGAACGTATTTTAGTTTGCGATAATAATCGTGGCCAAAGTTACGTTTTGTAAAGGAATAGTTTTAAAACAAGATTGGTTTTTTAAATGGTTTTGTTGTGTCTCTTTGCAAGTAAGAATAATTGGTAATCCAGGGCAAATCCAAACATCTTGTGTTTCCACCTGAATCTGACAATTTTTGCAAAGACTTCGTAGACACATACGAAAAGTATTTTTTTGATTGGATTGTCAATCCTTCCTTTTGCCCATATTATGGTATCAGAATCAAGAAACATAAATATATAACTCGATATCATGGAGACCAATTCTGCCTGTTTGGTGGTGACCCACGGTGTTTGTTTTTCGTAAAGCTTCATTTGTGCCCAACCGTCGAGCTGTTTGGGTTCTTGAAAACCCAGTTTGACGGCAGTGTCGTATAGAGGTGTGCCGGGATAGGGCATGTAGATAAACATTTGTCCTCGATTGCGACTGTCATAAGTAAGAAATTTATCTAGCATTTTAATAGTGGCATCAATTTGGCCGCTGGTTTTCTTGGTTAATTCCTGATGAGTATGGTTTAACATGGGTATCCCAACCAGTGTTGAGAAGATGACTTTTACACCATACTTTTGACACTTTTCAGCAAACTTATAATTGTCTTCAACGTCCATATCTTTGTCAATGACGTCCAAGGATTCTTGATCGCCTGATTCGGCGCCGCATAAAATGCTATAGGTCCGAGAATCTCTTAATAACTCCCAAAGTTCATCATCGGCTTCGGCTAATTGTTTAGCTCTGCCATCGAGATTGCCGAGTCTTAAAGTCAGGCCCCTGTCGATAATACCCTTCAGGATGGCTTTCGCTCTTTTAACATTTACGAAAAATAAGCTGTCGTACAAATTGACTCCGTTGACATTGTAATTGTTCTGTAATCTTTCTAGATCATCCAGAACAGCCTCTGGATTCAATCCCACCCAGCTCCGATTATTTACGGTAACTTCGCTACAGAAAGCACACCGATAAGGGCAACCATAACTAGAGACATAATTTATGGTTCTGTTTCCAAATTCGGTCACCATGAGACATTTTTCTATGTCAACCAGATGATAGGGTAGAGATGGCCAGTCATCAATCGATTCAAGACTTCTATCAGCATTGGTAAACACATCTCCATTTTCTTTCCAAATTACTCCAGGAATGTCATGGTAGCTCTCACCCGCCTCAATCTGTTTTACAACATCATACAAGGCTCGAGCTCCTTGCCCTTTGATCACAATATCAACATAGGGACTTTCAAGGACCTGATAGGGGTGAACTGACGGGTGCCACCCGCCCCAAACGATTTTTATGTTTTTATTTGCCTTTTTGGCAATTTCGCTTGCCTTAAGTCCCCCTTGGATTTGTAATCCGGTCATGGCAGATATGCCTAAAACCAAGGCTTCTTTTGCAGATTCTCGAATTTCCTCATAGGGGTCGGGATAGAGATTTTCGGCAATGATATTTATTGGATAACCTTCCTTGTCAAGAAAACGGGAAACGCAAATAAGGGAAATGGGAAGGTCGACGGGTTTGTAATAAGGGTCGGGTCTCGGGTTGAATAAAAGTATTGAGTTGTTCATCAATTTTTAATCAAGAAATAGACTCTAATCATAGCGATACTTTTAGCAGAAATTTTAAACGGAAGCGTTGTAATTATGAGTGACTCTGCCTCTGGTATCAGAGACCCATTTTCAGCGTTTGATTATAACTAATTTTTAGGTGTGAAAGTCGAGTTTATACGAGTCTGTTTAAGGTGGGGCAGGTTTTAATCGGTAATTATATGCTTTTGAATTTCAAAATCGGAAGCGGTCCGAGTCTGCTGTATCTGGAATCGTCGAAAAAGCATTTTAGGCAATAATTTTAGCGCATCCCATTTGCTTTTGAACAAAACATTGCCTTGGCCACGATAGGTAAAATATTTTATATCCGCAAACTGATGCTTCCAAATAGAACGGAGATATTTAAAATACATTTTAAGGGAATAATTTTTAACAAAAACCCAAATATCATTGCGTTTGCATAAATAAACATAGCGGTCGCTATACAGACCTACTGTTGCTGTGCCAATATGGTAAACCTTTGACTTTGGAAGATAGACGGCTTGGAATCCTTGTAACTGGCTACGCATATTTAGATCGACATCTTCCGCAAAAATGAAGAAGTCTTCGTCAAATAGGCCGATTTGATCAAAAAGTTTTTTTCGATAAATTCCCGCTCCGGCACAGGCCCCAAAAATATAATTTTCCAGGTCGTATTGACCGATGTCTTTTTCGCCCTGGCCTCGTCCGCCACCTGCTGACCAGGAATGGAAGAGGTCGCCTGTGTTATAAAAAACATCCCGGTTATCCAAGAACATCATTTTTGTGGTTCCCATCCCGCATTCAGGGTGTCGTTCCATTCCTTCATAAAGCTGCGTCAGCCAATCAGGGGTAACTTCTATATCATTGTTAAGTAGCGCTACATACTTGGCATTTGAGGTTTTAATCCCCTCATTACAGGCAATAGCGAAACCCATATTATGAGGAAGCTTTAGTAATCTCACCCACGGATATTTTTCTTCAATCAATTCGCGGGAGCCATCCGTTGAACCATTATCAACTAAGATGACTTCAAAGTTTTTAAAATGAAGTTGTGCCAAAGAATCAAGACACATGCCGACAAAATTAATTCCATTCCAATTGGGGACAATGACACTTACAACAGGGTTTTCGGGACAAATGCGTTCTGAAGGTTCAAGTTTTACATCCGTACTAATTACAGAATCAATTGTGGAGCCCTGTGTTTCTTGAACTTCTTTCAGCATAGATTGAGCTCCTTGGTGGGAGGGATTTAGTTTTATACATTTTTTTAACAGTACTTTTTTTTCCCCCAGGGGGGCTAACCTAGCCATTCTAAAGAAAGCATTACCTTGAATATGCGTAAATTGTTCGGAAGAATCTGTGATTTCTTTAAATAAGGCATAGGCCCCGGATGGATTACCGATATTTTCAAGAGCAGAGGCGTTAGCATATTTTAGAGTTCCATTTTCTGGATCTCCCCCCAAATACAGGCTTAAAGTTTCATGTTTTGGCCTTATTTCAATATCCATTTCTGATAGAGCTTTTACAATCATAGTATGTAGCCACTCTCTATCTTTTTGCGACTTAATGTCTTTAGATTCATCCAATAAATTTTTTAGCCTGTCACGATTTTTTATTGCCAACAAGCATTCGATACAGAGTTCCCAGGAATCCCAGCGTTCGGGGTGTTGTTTCCTATAGCTGTCAAAGTTTTCCAGGGCTTCTTGGTATTTTTTCTGGTTTTTTAGCTGAACTCCAACCAACAAAGAATTTTCATGGTTTGATCCAAAGTATTTTATCTCTTCTTCATACAGCTGAATTGCCTCATCAAACTTATTCAATTTGATTTTTATTGTGGCAAGATGCAATCTCAAGTCTGGCCACTTAGGAGATAATTTAATGGCTTTTTCAAAAGCCTTTTCCGCTTGTTTAGGCAAATTGAGCGCGGAATAGATTTCTCCTAAATAAAGATTGCCCTCCTTGTCGTCAGGATTCAAGCGCAGTAGATTTCGACATTCCTTGAATGCTATGGTCAATTTACCTCTTTCCAAATCTTTCCGATTTAATGCCGGGGCATGCCACTTCCCTTGTGTCAGCTCTTGCATTTGCCGCATTTTATCCTGCCACGGTAATGAGATTGGATTTGTCGTTGTGAAAATTGAACTTTTCAAGCGGTAAACGGGGAACCTTGCCAATACCACTTTTAAAAGTTCATATTTTAAACCAGTAACTTCTTCCAGCTTTTGCATATCGAGATCTGGAAATGTTTTGATAATGTATTTAGGTTTATGTTTTATTAGCCCGCCTATTATACTGTCATAAAACCCCTCGAGATCCTTTGTGTCCCATGGACCTATTGTATAGTGGAGAAAATTATCTGCTGCCGGGCAATCGGTCAAATGATAGAGCTGAGAGAAGGTGCCCCATACAAAAATTCGTTCGTTGGACTCTCGACGCATTCTCATGAGTCGTTTAAGAATTTTCCCCAACCTTGGAATATATAAGTATTGATCATATTTTTCATATCGCACCAGAGTTTCGCGATCAGTGGGTTTTACGTAATAAAAAAGAAGGGACTTTATATTGCAGATGAGAATGATTCCAAAAATCACCGCAACTGTTGTTGCCAGTGCATGTTCCTGGTGCATAACCCAATGCATTCCCAGACCGCATCCTGCGGAAAGCAATGCAAACCAGGGGAGATAGTGGTACCTGGAAAACGCACGTTGTAAAACGATAGTGCTCAAAGTTATTAAGGTGAAAGTGGCCAACCAGAGTGTTTCTGCTTTAGCGACAAAGAATGCAAGTGCTGTTATACCTCCTATCCAAATAGGTAAGGCTTGCTTTATTAGTAAAGCTATTTCCGACCAAATACTGAAATGAAGAGTTTTGGTTTTAGTAATCCGCAGGGTAGTCGCCATGCGAGTCTTCATTTGCTTCAAGGATTGGGCATCCAAAAATCCAAGCTTCCACTCAATTAAATTAGAAATAATGATTACGCCTGTTGTTGCAAAGGCGAAAATCAACGCGGATGATTCTCCATGATAAATCCATACTAAAGGAGTTATGGCTCCGCCGTAAATAATCATAGTGTACTTAGCTATGGCGGCAAGGCCAAAGCAAAGCCCGGCATAAAAAACTGAGCCATTAAATAAAAAAGCAAGCCCTGAAAAAATAAATGGGATATAAAATTGTTCGAAATTAAAAGAGCCGGCTGTCAGATCTGGTGAAGTTCCATAAAACGAGTAAAGTATTCCGCCTGCAAATGCGGCCCATGGATTTTGTGTGACAACCAAAACCAGCCAGTAAATGGAAATGCACGCCGCTGCATGGAAAAAAGTTTGTAAATTTCGGATCCTTGCATGACCTTTTTCGGGAGAGAAAAAAACCTTGTCGAAAAGCATCATCTTCCACATGGGGATGCCTATAATCTGCAGGTCATCTTTCCAGCTAAAACCTTTCTTCGCAAACCGGGCGCAGTAGGTGTAAATAGCAAAATCATCGTCCAAAGGAAAGTTCCGAAAGGGCAGTCGGCAAATACCTGCCAAGACGATAATAAGTAGAATATGAAATATAATTAAAGGGTCCATATGGGTTTAAGGTATAACCCTCTTTCAAAGTGCTGGCTGAAGAACAGGTAATTTATTCGGCTTACCTTATCTATAATTTATCGGTAAAATTTTAAGTACGCTTTAGTCGCTATATGGCCCGAAAGATTCAGAGGATTGGAAAAGAAAAACTAGCTTAAGTATAAATAAGGCAGACCCGAGGTTCAACCTTCTGTTCTAAACTGTCAGGGTTCGGGCCTTGCTTGCTTTTCATCTGTATATTAGAGAAAATAGTCCGAAAATTAATGAATATGGTAAATGGAATGCAAGAAGATCACAGTAAACTTTTCAAAGATATCGAAGCTAGAATAGACCAACTCAGGGGGTTTCTTTGACGTTGAAAATAAATTAAAAACCCTTGAATCTTTGGATGAAATAATTGCCCAGCCAGGATTTTGGGAAGACAATCAAGAAGCGCAGAAGTCTCTTCAAAGCAGGTCTGCGTTGCAACGCCAGGTTGAAATTTGGAAAAACCTTCAAAAAGCCAGTGATGACATTGGCGCCATGCTCGAATTATCGGAAGAGGAAAATGACCCCTCCTTTCTAGTTGAAGTTCAGTCCTCTTTAAAAGATCTTGATGAGCAGGTTGCTGGAGCCGAGTTTAAGGCACTCCTTTCAGAAAAAAATGATTTTAATAACGCTTTCTTAGCTATTAACTCTGGTGCGGGGGGTACAGAGTCTCAGGACTGGGCTGATATGTTGCTTAGGATGTACCTGCGATGGGGGGATCGAAATGGATTTAAAACAGAAGTTCTTGATACCCAGTATGGGGATGAAGCAGGGATAAAAAGTGCCACCGTGCAATTCTCTGGTGATTATGCTTTTGGATATTTGAAAACGGAAATTGGGGTGCATCGTCTGGTAAGAATCTCTCCTTTTGATTCCAATAAGAGGAGGCATACTTCTTTTGCTTCGGTTTTTGTTTATCCCGAGGCGGATGAAGATATTCAAGTGGGAGTGAAAGAAGAAGATCTGAAAATTGATGTCTACCGCGCTTCGGGCCCCGGTGGTCAGGGCGTCAATACAACTGATTCAGCAGTTCGTTTGACCCATGTACCAACAGGTATCGTGGTTCAATGTCAGAATGAAAGATCACAACATAAAAACAAAGCTTCGGCAATCAAGGTTTTGAAAGCTCGTTTATATGAAATAGAGCAGGAAAAGCAGGACGAGGAAAAAAAAGAAATGGAAAAACAAAAAAAGAAGATTGAATGGGGAAGCCAGATTCGTTCTTATGTTCTTCATCCTTATCGGCTTGTTAAAGACCTGAGAACCAATGTGGAAACCGGCAATGTAGATGCGGTCTTGGATGGCGACTTAGATATTTTTATCCAAGCGTTTCTGCGTTTTCTTGGTTCGGAACGGGGTGGTGCAATAAAATGAAGTCCGGCCTGCGTGCAGCGTTAGTCAACGATCCGTTTGGTGACCCTGGTCTTTTAGTCCGGTTCTTGTTCCAAAAACGATCAATATTGTTTGATTTGGGAGATATTTCGCCATTAAGCCATGGAGAGCTTTTGAAAGTTTCACATGTTTTTGTCAGCCACACACATATTGATCACTTTATTGGTTTTGATCGCTTGCTAAGAGCGGTTTTCGGGAGTGCTAAAACGATTACCTTTTTTGGCCCTGAAAACTTTATTAAAAATGTGGAAGGGAAGCTAGCTGGTTTTACTTGGAACCTGGTGGATCGTTACGAAGAATCTTTGACCCTTAAGGTGGTCGAGTTGAGAGAGGGGAAGTTGCTAAAAGCCACCTTCAAGGCCATCGATAAGTTCAAGCGAATTGATGAACAAGAAGTTGAATTTACCAATGGGATAATTCTAAATGACCCGTTATTTACAGTGACTGCTGCGATTTTAGAACACAGGGTTCCCTGTTTGGGATTTTCCTTGCAGGAAAAACTTCATGTAAATATTAATAAAGACCGATTAAATACTATGCAGATTGTTGAGGGTTCGTGGCTAAATGAGTTGAAAAAATGTGTTTTGGAAGGAAATTTGGATTCCCATAAAATAGATGTACCCTTCAAGATAAATGGAAAATCAATAAGCGAGCAATTAACTTTGGGTGAGTTGAAGCAAAAATTGATGGATATATCACCGGGCCAAAAAATCGGATACGTTGTGGACACGGTCTATAATGAACAAAATAAAAGAAAAATTATAGATTTGGTGCAATCCGCTGATATATTTTTTTGCGAATCCCCATTTCTTTCCGACGAAGAGGCACGCGGACAGGACAGGTTTCACCTTACCTCCCATCAGGCTGGAACCTTGGCGCGAGAAGCCTGCGCCAAACAACTTCGGGTATTTCACTTTTCGCGTAAGCATATACTTCAGCGAGAACGTTTTTATAAAGAAGCAGAAACGGCTTTTCGGGAAAATACTTAAGCGGGTTTTCGAGAAAAAAATAGACCTTGAGCTCTCATTCTTTTAGAAACATCGCTTTTTCAAAGGATATTAAGGATTTTAATGTTGCAAAAGTCTTCATATGACAAAGCCAGACCTTCCAAACTCACGCAACTGCTGATTTATTTTAGGCAACTTATTTTTTCGGGCTCCCAAAACTATTGGGAGAAACGTTATTCTTTAGGTGGAAATTCAGGCGAAGGTTCTTATGGGAAAAGCGCAGAGTTTAAATCTGAGATCTTGAACAAACTTGTTCGCGAAAATTCTATCGATTTGGTTACAGAATACGGATGCGGAGATGGAAACCAGCTTGCCTATGCGGATTATCCTAGATATATTGGGCTAGATATATCTAGGCAGGCAGTAAGCCTCTCATCTTTATTGTTTTCAGAAGACTCTACCAAAAATTTCTTTGTATACGATCCTGACCAATTTGAAACTAATCAGAAAAAATTTTCGGCCGAGTTAGTGCTATCTTTAGACGTTATTTATCATCTGGTAGAAGATGATGTTTATCGTAAATATCTAACAAACGTATTTAACTCCGCGAAGAAATTTGTGGTAATTTTTTCTTCTAATGAGGAGGTTACTTCGGCATTGCACTCCAAGCATGTTCGGCATAGAAAGTTTACCTGTGATGTTGAGGAATGGTTTCCGGCCTGGGAACTTAAAGAAACCATTAAGAACAATCAACTAAAAAACAAATCGAAAATCAATGAACCTTCAATTGATTTTTTTATTTTTCAAGCCTGTTAAAACAAGTCTGGTTTTCAAAACAACTTTAAAGAACCTTTTTAATGATTTGGATTGATTTTGCCTTATTGTGGTATGCCTCCATTCGCACGTGTCTTAATCGGTGTGAATGGGCACTCAAGTGGGAAAAGCTGGCATTGGCTTTTCTATTTGCCTTGGGATTGAAAAGCTTGCTTTTATTTTTTCTGATTCGTTTGGGCATCAAGCCCAGTGTAAGTATCCAGGTAAGTTTCAGCATATTGATTTTGATTTTTACCTTGTTCCTTCCCGCAAGAGCAAGTTTCGAAGAAGAACCAACTGGGGGCAGGGTATTGTTCTCGCTGACTCTGCTATGTGTGGGCGGGCTTTTTATATTCAGCATGATCAACGCATGGTTTTTCCCGATAACGCAGTCGGATGCTATTTGGTATCACATTAGGGGCATGACTTTTTTTAACGAGGTCCGCTTTGATTCGGATTGGGTGGTCCCGCAACTTAAACAATACTCTCCTTTCATTCCTCTCTTATTTGCTTATCTCTTTTCGTTTGAGGTGGGTTTTTTAAAGATAATTTTTCCTCTTTTATACCTTTGTCTCAATATTATTTTTTACTCGCGTGTTTTGTCTTTAACTGAAAACAAAAAAATGGCCTGTCTGTTTACAATGATCTTGGCAACAACCCCTTATTTTTGGTGGCATGGCGTGCTGCCGTTTCTTGATATGACGACAGCAGTTTTTTACTCAACTGGAATTTTGTACTGGTATTTTTGGCTTCAAACTGAAATATTGGACAAAGTCCCTCTCCTGGTATCAACCAAAGCATTTGGCGAGGGTTCATCATTAAATAAAAATAGTTCCTATGCCATGGTTAGCGGGCTTTTATTGGGATTGGCTGCCTGGACCCGCATAGAATTTCTTTTGTATGATTTGATTCCGATTTTCTTGACAATCTTTGCTTATAACCGATATCAAAATGGAAATACAAATCCAAAATCTTTAGGAGTATTTTTTATAGCCCTGCTTTTCTTTCCTTCTATTTGGTTTTTAAATTTATTCACATTTGAGATGGATCTCTTGAGTCAAACCGAAATGGTGAGCGGAGTTTGTATATTCTTGTGGCTCCTCGTTTTAGGCCTAAAGTTTAGAAAGTGGAAAATTTCTGAACCAAGTGTGCTTTTGGCATTATTTGTTTCAGTTATAGGATATTTTGTTTTGCTTTTAATAGTGGGAATCGGGCCTGTTCCAGTATGGAAAAAAATTATAATTAGTTTGTATAGAACCTCAACGGTCCATATTTTTTATTTATTTACGCCCGCTCTTGCTTTTTATCTGTTTTTTGAAAAGCTTAAAGATTTGTCCGAAGTAAAAAAGATTTTAGGTTGTTTTCTGATTTTATTTCTTTTCACCCATTTGGCGATATTTACATACGCCAATCCCAAATGGTCAACCCTCGGCGAGTTTATTTATGCGACATTTATCCAACCTGGAAATAGCGTTAACCTGTCTGATACGCGTGGGATGATGTCTTTCTATCCTGTTTTCATATTTTTTATTTCATCACTATCTTTTGTAAGGCAGAGGCTAATTAATGGTTAAACAAAATTGGGCTGAAAACATAATTTTAGGAATTATAGCGTTAAATATATTTGTTTTGGCTTATGTGTTTTTAATCCCACGAGCACAATTTATTATTGATCATTGGGAATGGGATTCTGAGGCTCTAATGGAAATTCAGGGAGCTATGGATATACCAAATCAGTACTCGAAAACCTATAAAGTCGCCAATCATATCCGGAATTCTACAAATAAAGATTCAGTAATTTTAATGCCCGCCGATAATTGGGAATTTGGTTCAAACAGATCGGTTGTGATTCAACGATTGTATCCACGAGAGGTATATTTTATGGGCGACGAAAGTTTTTATAATCAAAAGAATAATGCTGACTTCGAAAAAATGGTCTATGCAATAGCCTTTCCTGATGATGGTGCTAATTTATGTTTTGAGAAAAAGTATGAAAAATTGGGTGAAACGGGTTTTGTGATTTGCAGGAGTAGCATTCCTAATTAAAATTTTCTTTGTTGGTGTTAGGGTTTGCGCTAAAAAGAAGATTTTTAAAAATAGCCATACCTAATAAAGCCCAAACCATCTCGAAAACCCTATCCACGGCTGTTGCCAAAACCCCTTGTTTAAATCCTGAACCGAAGGATTGAGATAAGAAGCCAACTGCTAATTCTCTCGATCCGATGTCACTTTGAAGCATTGGAATAAGGCGAACAAAAGCTGATACGGTTGTAAAAATATAACAATTCAGAATATCAATATTTATGCCGATTGCTTTGCAGGCAAAATAAAAGCGTAAACCCATTACAATAACTAAAAACAAATTATTCAGAACTAGTTTTCTAAATAGTAGTTTATTTTGAAGAATATTATTTAATATTCTAGCTGCCTGTAGCAGAGTTTTAAAAAACCGGTTTTCTGATTTTGAAAACCTGAAAGGGCTTTTGGCAAGATAGAGAACGGTAATTACAATTCCAAGAAATACAAGTGTAAGAGGAAAAATTTTTTCGGAAAGAGTGATAGAATAAATTGAAATACCCAAGGCAATACAAGCATTAATTAATATCAACATTAAATGATCCGCTCCCAACGACCCTATAAAAGAAGTATATGGAAAATAATGCTGCCTTTTTAGATAGTTTGACGTAATGAGAGAACCGGATTTATAGACGACTCCGTTTAAGGATGAAGAAATAAAAGCAAGCCCTACCCATTCATTAAAATTTAGTTTGATATTGAAAGATTCTGTGATGTGCCGTAGTTTGTTGCCATTTATGATAATGGATAAAATGGAAAGGAAAGAAAGCGTGAAAAATAAATTCGGGTTTAATTTTGAAATTAAATAAAAATCCTCTCTATGCTGATAAAATAAATAAAAGGATATTATTGCAATTGCAATGGTGATCAAACCATTTATCCATTTCAGTAGAGGTGAAGGCATCGACTCAAATAAATTCCTTAAGTTGGTCAATAATGAAATGACTTGGAGAGATATTTTTGGAAATCGGCTCTCCTCTATATGATTTGTAATTGGCTATAAATTCATCAATGATTGCCGAATTAAATTTAGATAGCACGACATTTGTATTTAACCCTTCCATTCTTTCGGTTTCTTTCCTGAACAAAAGGCAGGGAATCCCTAAATACGAACATTCCTCCTGATTACTTCCGCCATCGGTAATTATAAATTCAGCTTTTCTAAGGATTTGATTGAATTCAAAAAACCCTAGTCTAGGCAGGAGGTGGCAGCCGGGCTCTTTTGCAAGAACTTCATATAAGTTTGTCTTTTTTAGAGCAACACGGGTTGGCGGATGAAGTATAAAAAGAATTTTTATTTCCTTGGAAATTTGTATTAATTTTTTAACGACTATTTTTAATTTTTCTTTTTTGGAAATTGTTTCGAACCGATGCAAACTGGCAATGGCAAATTTCCCCGAGGCCTGCTCTATTGTTTTATTTAAACTGACTTTTTCGGCCAGTCTAAGAGAATCCAGCATGGTATTGTATTGGGTGCAAAAGGCTGTTTTTTTGTATGGCATTACATTGAGAACGGCTTTTTTGTCTTGACAAAAAAATATATCGATCAAGCCTGCCTTGGCAGAGAACACACGGGTAATTTCCTCCGGAAATGGTTTTAAATAATTAAATGACCTTAGTCCGGCTTCCACCTGAGCTACTTTTAGTCCTTGCCTCTTTGCCATTAGGGCGCCTAAAAATAAAGGAGGAGCGTCCCCATGAATTAGCACGGCGCCATGATTGTCATCACGAAAAATCAATTTACTGTTAAAAAAAGAGTATATAAGGACGCGAAAAGACCAAAAGATCATATCGCTAACCTTGGTAATGTCTTTTTCCGTGTCGCCTATAATGATATCTGGTTTTTTAATTCCAAACTGGGTGATGATTTCATAAATGGTTTCCCTGTGTTGGGCTAAAAAAATAAAATTATAATCAATTTCCTTGTCTTCCAACGCCCTCATTATCGGTGCCATTTTTATTATTTGGGCACGTGTGCCAACAATTATATGAAGCATAGGTAAAAATTATGAGGAAAAAAAATTTAGTTTTTTATAGTTTGAGGTAAACAATCGAAAAAAATCTATAAAACCAGGGGTTTTGTAAAAACTACCACTAAGTTTGCTTTGTGTGATTTTAGGAAGACTTTCTAACTTGACCATTTCAATTGCCTGAATGATCAATTTTAGAGATAGTTCCATGTTTTTCTTTTTTATCGAAAATAGAGTGTCACTAGAATTTATCTCCAAAAATTCTTGTATTGCAATATCACCAGTATCGATTCCGGGGTCGAGGTGAATAATCGAAGTGCCAATATTTTTAAAATCATTTTTACTTATAGCCCAGAAGTCGGAATGTACATTACGATATTCGGGAACAATTCCTCCATGAATATTTAAAGTGTATTTCTTGGCAATAGAAAGTATTTCTGGTTTGAGGATGGAAGTTCCAAAAACAATCATTAATTCAGGTTCTAGTGAATTAAGAATTGAAAGGCATTGTAAGTCGGAAGCATGTTTTACCCTATGTAAAGTTAACTCCCTGGGAAATGTTTTGATATGATTTGGTTTTAATAAGTGTTTCTCAATATAGTTATTAGCGAGTTTTGAATAGATCCATATCGCGCAAAGGTCTAAAATTTTTTCAGGGAATTTTTGCCATGAGGCAGACTTTACTTCGCGTAGAATTTTAGTAATTTTTTTTGTTGATGCTTCTTCAATGATAGTAGCGTCCAGCAATCCTTTTTGGTTTAAGCTGTTAGCTATAAATTTTGCCGAGCAAGAGTTGTTGGTAAGAAAAACTGTCTTCATGAGATTAATTGAAGGTTTCTATTTTCAACTAGCTTGTTAAGGGTGACTATTTGAAACCCTTTAGACCTGGCCAAATCCACCATCCTTTCAATCATGGGTAATTCTTGAATTCCCGCGTAATACGGATGATCATAGAGTACAGCGAAAAATCGTTTGTCCAACTTAGATGAAAAATCTTTGAGAATAGCATTGTCATTCATATTTTTGGCTCTTAGATTTTCTAGATAGGCGACACCACCATCTCCTAAAATATTTGTAGGAACTTGCAGTAATTTAGATTCGCTTTGGACAGAAGTAATTTTTTTAAGATTTTCTCCATGGGCATCAGCTACGTAATGAAAATCTAGCGATTCTAAAACCGTGTTTAAATCGTTAGAACCGCACCACCCTGGGGAAGAAAACCCCAGAGGTTTTTCGCCAAGAAATTTGGTCAAAGATTTTAATGCGGGGGTAATTTCTTTAAAAAACTTTTGTTTTTCCCAATTATGGCTTTCGTTTTGCCACTCTCCATGATTGGAACCCCCGTGCAAACCAACTTCGTGTCCAGCCTTTTTCAAAGATTTAATGATATCAGGGTGAGAGTTTCCTACTTGAGGATTAATAAGAGCCATGATCAAATAATCCCACAAACCCAGTTTTTTTAAATTGGAAAGCTTTTTAGATGTTTGTGCAATTGATTTGCTTCTCAAAGGAAGCACTTTTTTGATGAAAGACCATCTAGAAGTTCCGCGTCCCATATTAACGAAAAAGGTAAATGGAACATCTAAATTTTTAGAAAGTCTGATGAGATTAGGAACCCCTTTTTTAATACACTTTGGAGTATCAACATCAAATCTAAGGCAAAAATACTTCATAGTTCAGTTTTTTAGGCCCAAAGTTTTTGTTAATTCGACGAATCAATCTTCGTGATCAATTTTATTTTTGATTCTAAGTTGGATGTCTTCAAGAAGTTGCCGGTTTACGGCTATTAGCTCGGCGGATATACCCATCATTATTATTTGAAAACCAACGATCAGCAGGATGGAAGATAAAATTAGCGATTGGACATGACCTACCGTTTGTCCTTGAAAGAAGAAAAAAAGGTACCGACAACCAATGGCAAACCCAAGTAAAAATGTGGCTCCGCCTGCAATAGTGAAAAGCCTTAAAGGGCGGTACATGGAGTAAACTTTTAGCATCGTAATAAGAGACCGTTTCAAATAAACTCTGATACTTGGAAACAGTCTGGATTCGCGCAACTTTTCGTTTGTTTTCACCGGGACATATGTAATGGCCAGATTTTTTTTGCCTGCGCTTATTATGGTTTCAATGGTATAGGTGAAATCCGAAACAACATTCAGTTGAAGAGCGGCATCCCTGCTATAAGCCCGAAATCCGCTTGTTGCATCTGGTATAAGCGTTCCTGATAATTGCCGGACTACCCAGCTACCAAATTTTTGGAGAAAAATTTTCATCGGTGAAAAGTGACGGATCGTTTCAACTTGCCTGTCTCCTACCACGATATCTGCTTCTTTTCTCAAAATAGGTTGAATCAATTTAACTATGTCGCCGCCAAAGTATTGATTATCGGCATCCGTATTGACAATAATATCCGCATTCAGTTTCAATGATTCGTTAATTCCGGAAATAAAAGCTTTCGCTAGCCCCTTATTATTTGTGAACTGAAGAATATGATTCACGCCCAGTTTTTTCGCTACTTCTACAGTTTTGTCTGTGCTTCCATCATCAATTAAAAGAATTTCGATCTTATCCACGCCTTCAATATTTTTTGGTAGGTCTGCCAGGGTTTTAGGAAGAGTATGTTCTTCGTTTAAGCAAGGAATTTGAATGATTAGTTTCACGGGAATAGTTATGGTATTTTTTAGATGATGTTGTAGCGACGAAATATATAGACTTTATCGGCGGAAGATTGGGTTTGGAAAAGGTGAATCTGAATATCGTATGAGTTATTGATTCTTTTTACTGGGACATTCAGTACAAATTTCTCATATTTATTATTTTCAAGAATAAATTTTAATTTAGCCTTTATGAGATTCATTTTTTCTGCTGAACGCATATCCCATTGGTCGCCCCTCAAAACAATCCAATCTGGTTTGCTTTTCATGCTTAATTCGTTATTGTGAATCATCTTAAACCCAGTGTAAAAAGTCAAAGATTCCAATTCGTTGTCAATATAGCACGTTTCTCCTTTTTTCCCATGAGTTTCAAAAAATTTAACAATCTTATCCAAAGGACCTTGGTATGGATTAGCGAGTTCTCGCCAGTATTGAAAAAAAATAGATTTAAATTGAATTTCTCGCATAAAAGTCTCATGAATACCATGCAGGTATAAATTCGGATTAACTTCGGATTGCGGGATTGGAAGTATTTGTTTCACGGGAATTAAAGGGCTAACATGAATAAAATTTGAAAAAATCAGAAAGCTCAAAAACATATATTGCCGAATAATGGAATCTTTAAAAAGGTTGAATACTAGCCACCCTAATATAAGAAATAAGATTGGAATACATGCTGCTATATATTGCAATAAGGGAATAGAGTGTAGTGAAGCGGTTAATAAGATAAAAAAAACAGAAATAACCAAAAGAGACAAGGACCTGTTAAATTTTTTTAAAGGTCTAAGTAATAAAAAGGGAATCAATATTAGCGGAAAAATATAGTTGTTGATTTGAAATAGGAAACCCAAAAAATGCTTAAAATAGCCTAAATAAGAAGTGTCTATAAAAGGACTTGTGGAAGTATAAAATGCTGTTATCTGTTTTGACAGGGCAGGTATAAATAAAAGCCATGGTAAACATAGTGCCGCTGTTATAATCGCGGGAATTTTTACTCTTCTTAGGTTTATTGACCCCACTTCTTTTCTATAACAAAACAAGTGAGTCAGCATTCCCATTATGAGTCCTGCGAATTCGACGTACATGGTATGGAAAAAAATAACTGAGGTAATAGTGAATGGAATAGGGTTCCATTTTTTCTTGTCAAATATTCCGATATAAAATAAAAGCATGATAGGTGTCAATAAAATAGGAATGGCAACGTAACGGGAGGTTCTGAAGTAAAGCAGAGCCGGAACACATGTGCTTAACAGGGTTGCTGCAAAAATAGCTATAGATTTTTCTTCTGTAAGTCGAATTGCTAAATGGTACAGGCAAAATATAGAAAAAAGCCCCGCGATGGCGAAAGGAAGTCGGGCCGCAAAAGTATTATTTCCCAGAAAATATAATGAAATAGACTGAAGGTAGTAGGGCAACCAGGTTCTATATATGAAAACGCCATCCAAAATATCCGCAAATAGCATGGTTTTATTCAAACCATCTGAGTGCATGGGGAACCCATACTTTAATATGGTGGTCGAAATAAAAGTGTCTCCTCCTTCATCCACCTGTAAAACGTTGTCATCCAAACCTGCAAAAATTAACAAAAAAGCAAAAAGCAGGAGAAAGGTAATGGTAAGGTGGGATTTGAAAATAAACTGGATAGATGTCACTTTAAGAAGCCATGTTCTTAGGTATTTTAAAATTCCTTTTTTAGTATTATACCCAAGAGTATGTCCTGACGGGATCAAAACTTGGTTCGGAGCAAGCTTATTCATGGTAAAGCGGAATTATACGGTTAGATAATATGTAGCCCTATGGTATGATCGCCTATTTAGATTTATCGGCTTTAAAAATCCCTGATATTAGCTAAAAATTTTATAAAAATGGATACTCCTGAAATATCTGTAGTAGTTTTAGCCTATCGAAGTGCCGAAACGATAATGGGTTTCGTAGAATCTCTCGTCGGGTCCTTGGAAAAGGAGAATCTTCGGTGGGAAATCATTCTGGTGGGTAATTATTTTGAAGGGAAAGGAGATCGGACCCCTGAGGTGATTACTAATATTGCAGCTCGTGAAGCGCGAATCAAGGTGGTCACTGAAATTAAAAAGGGAATGATGGGATGGGATATGAAAACAGGGTTGCAAGCGGCTACGGGTAAATCACTGGCGGTTATAGATGGGGACGGACAAATGCCTAGCGAGGATGTTGTCCGAGTATATCAATTAATGAAAGAAAATGGATTGGATCTCGCAAAAACATACCGGGCCAAAAGGAATGACGGTTCTTATAGGAAATTGATTTCCGCCGTTTATAATATCTTATTTAAAATAATGTTTCCGGGAATAAAAGCCTCAGATATAAATTCTAAACCTAAAATAATGACACGAAAATTTTATGAAAAAATAAATCTGGAATCCAATGGATGGTTCATTGATGCGGAGATTATGATTTTGGCCAGGCGGTTTAATTTAAAAATAGGAGAAGTTGAAACCGTTTTTCATAGTATGGATTCGCGTCCTTCATTTGTAAAACCTTTATCCATTCTTGAATTCTTATTTAATCTGCTTGTTTATCGAATAAGAGAATTTCTCGCAAAAGAATAATCGCATGGTATCGGCATGAACCTTCTTATCACCGGGGCCTCCAGCACTCTGGGAAAAAATCTCGCCTCAGAATTGTTGAAAATTGGCAAATTTTCCATTCGGTTGCTTGAGCATCATTCGTCTGTCTCAAATGAACATTGTGAAGTCTTTAAAGGCGATCTTCAAAATATTGATAATTTAATCAACGCTTGTGCCGGAATGGATACGGTGATCCATCTGGCGGCATTGACCCACTCCCAGTCTTCTAAAGCCTATTTTAATGTTAATGTGGCGGGCACAGAAAATTTACTGACAGCCTGCCAAAAACATAATGTGAGACGGTTTATATTCGTAAGTTCTTCTGCGGCTTCTAAAAAAGGCGGTGAATATGGAGTGAGTAAGCTTCGATGCGAAGAGAGAGTTCAAAACTCATCTTTGGATTGGGTAATTCTAAGGCCTTCAGAGATTTATGGGCCAAATATGGAAGAGGGAATCGGGAAATTAATTTCTTGGATAAAAAAGTTTCCGGTTATTCCTGTTATTGGTGATGGGTCTTATTTTTTAAGCCCGGTTTATGTGGACGATATTGTTCATGTAATGGTTAAAATTATTAAAAATGATCTGCTTATAAAACAAAATTTAAACCTATGTGGACCAGAAAAAATGACAATGAATGAATTGATCGACCGACTTGCCCAAATCCATAGGGTTCAACGAAAAAAGATTTTTTTGCCTATATGGTTTGTCCGGCTGGGGGCAGCTTTTTTATCGATGGTGAAATCAAAAGTTGTTTTTTCGGATCAGATTGATCGGCTTTTATGCGATAAAGATAGAACAATAAATAAAACTCAGGGCATTATTCCTTATAGTCCCAGAAAAATCGAGGAAGGGATTTTATCTTTTCAAACAAAAAAGAATTAATCTTTTTGGCCTGTTATCAAATACTGCCCTCCAAGAGGTAACCAGCCCAGATAAGGATCCAAAACGTTTAAGGCTGATAAAAACTTTGGAAAGAACGTTGTATAAATGATCCGGATATTTGACAAGGCAACCTGGTTAAAGTGGTTCTTCAGGGTTTTCGAGGGAATTAATACCGCGTCTTTATCAAACGGACAATCTTTCACAATTTTTTGTGTGACAGGATTAAGTGGATTATGTTCCCAAATGACTAATTTCCCTCCCGGATTTAACAGCGAACAAAGTTTATTGATAATCTTTACATGGTCGGGATGAGGGATATGGTGGAATACGCCTGACGAGAATATCAGATCATAATGCAAACGTCCCCATTCGGGAGAATCGTATTCCTGGAAATTCGTATCAATCGGAAACCGCGAACGAGCTTTCTCAATAGAGTCTTTAGAGAGATCTGCTCCTGTATAAACTGCGTTTGGGAAGAATTTTTTAAGGTGTCCAAACAAATTCCCCACCCCACACCCAAAGTCTAACAGTTGAAAAGGTTTTTGTGACAGGCTCGGAAAAAGAGTTTTTAATTTGTGGAGTTTTGCGGAAACAAGATTGTCTGTATCGTAACCCGTATGGCGTATAGCCTGATTTAGTAATTCATTATAATTTTTAGAATAGGAGTCGAATGATTCGGGCATACGGTATTTATGATAAAGATTGGTATAAACTCTTATATTGGCCCATGATTTTTCCCCAGTCAAATCTGTTTTTAATTTCAACCTGAATTTTGCGTCCCATTTCCAACCTTAAGTTAGAGTCCGTTAAAGATTCAATTCTATCTTTTATTTCTTCGGTTTTTCCAGTTACATGATAACCAGTTTCGCCGTCAATAACTATGTCTTTTGCAATCCCTACCGGAGTGGCAATCAATGGCAAGCCATGGGCTGCGGCTTCAATAAGCGGTTGTCCAAAATTTTCGTACAAGGATGGGTATACAAAAATGTTTGAAGATTTATAAAGGGTTTTTAATTCTGCCTGAGTTTTTTTTCCTGTAAACGTTACATTGCTATTAAGATTTAATTGATTTGTGAGCAGTTTTAATTCTTCAAGGTATCCGCCACGTGTAACACTGCTGGTTTTTTCTTCTCCGCCAGCAATATTGAGATGAAAAGGGATGGTCAGTTGGCTTGCCGCTTGAAGCAAGAGTTCGATTCGTCTGACACGGGCGATGCGACCTGCGAATAAAATTTGTAATTTTTCGGACGTATTTTGTTCCTTTTTAATTTCTTCAACCTCAATCCCCATGGGAATGATGTGAACCTTTTCTTTTGCGATTCCAAATTCCAAGGCATCTTCATACTCTAATTTTGAAGACACAACAATTGCCCGCGCTCTTTTAGCGGAGGTCTTTAAGGTGAGGATGTCATAAAGGTGATAGGGCAACCTTTGTTTCAGGGATGGAAGATAATTTTTAAAACCAAGGAGCGAACCATGAGTACTTAAAACGAAAGGCTTGTTTTTAATCAGCGCAAAAAAAAACCGCTATCCGTCTGAAAATTTCGGTAGTTATGACTGTGAAGGATATCGAAGTTTTTAAAATGAGCGAGCATTCCCGCACTTACCAAGTATCGCATTATTTTTAATTGCGAAGCAAAACGGTGGACAGAGACGTTATCGAATTTTTCCTGTTTGGGAAGCATGGAGGATACATCTGAGTAAGTGGTATACACGGGAGAAAAAATCCCATGTTTTTCCAGTCGGTTTGATATCTGAAATGCCTGATTAACGGGGCCACAAATATAAGGTAAAAAACTTTCTATGGTACGTAAAACCTTCAAAATTGCTCCATATTTGAGGAGTCGGACTGCCAAGTAGTGGGATGTTTAACTTGTTTTTCCAGTTCTTTTTTTTCAAGGTCAAGTATACCTATGCTTTGCGTTAGTTTGCGAACCTGATTAGTTAAGGCGGATATTCGAATGGAAAAATGAAGACAAATTACCATAAGAAATAGTAACCCAAAAAAGAATAAAGTTGAGGTAAAGAGTGTTGCCCCCACTATCTCAGACACCCATTTAAGTAATCCCTCGGATACTGACAGGGCCAGCATAGAAGCTCCGGTGATGAGCCAGCCCATCGAATATTCTTCGCTTAGGTGTTTTCTTCTAACCAATTCAAAAACGTAAGCAACAAGAAAAATACAGATTAAAATCGATATGATTTGAATTCTAGGTGGCATGGTTTTACCTCTTGGATACGTTTCTTAGCACGGTTACAAAGATTGATAGAAACATTTTGAAAATATAGTAGATAGTCTTATGTCCATGGTGCATTGATACTTTATCAGGACTGGCATGCATGGTGACGGGAATTTCTTTGACCTTAAGCCCGTGACGGTGCATCAGAATAATAAAGTCGGCGTCTGGATAGTCTGGCGGGTAATGATCACTCGCGGCAAAATGAATGGCTTTTCCTTTAAGCGCTTGGAATCCCGAAGTCGGGTCGGTAACTTTTTGTCCGCAAAATAAGGACGCGATTTTACCAAAAATAAAAATCCCTGCGTATCTTGCAAATGATGTTTTGTAAGAATTATTGGACAAATATCTAGAACCAATCACCACATCAATTCCATCTTTTTGTACTTCTTTGATAAGTTCTTTTATGTTTTTTGGGTCGTGCTGTCCGTCCGAATCCATTTGAATAACAAGAGAGAAATTTTTCTTGGCCGCATATTTGAACCCTGTTTGTAATGCCACACCATAGCCTGAATTGTAAGGCAGGCTGATTACGTTGGCGCCATGACTTCGTGCTACACTTTCAGTGTTATCTTCAGAGCCATCATTAATAACTAGAATTGGAATTCCTGGTACTTTTTTTTGGATAGACTCTAAAACCGCTCCGATATTTTTTTCTTCGTTGTAAGCGGGGATAATTATTAAGGTTTTGGGATGGCCTTTCAAAGGACCCTTGATGAAAGTGGTTTCTAATTCATCGTTTTCCAGTATGACTACCGGATCCTGTTTTAACGATGCTTGTGGTGCCTGGTAACGGAGGGTTTTCATTCAAACAGGGTTTTAAATTGTTAAAAACTACAACCAATCATCTTAAAGAGGGCGAAACAATTGTAATTTAAAAGTAAAGAGTGATTTCAGCCTTTAAAATTTTGAATCTACGAGTATTAAAACGGTTATTTTTTGAATAAACTTGACCCTTATTCAGCCCCTATTTTATAGGAAATATAAGCTATTGTAAACAATAGCCTTATGGACATCGGGGGTGAGTGAGGGGTGGGGGGCGCTAAAATCCTGCAGAAACCGTGTAATTAAAAGCCCGTATGGAATGCGTATTATTAAATTATCTGATCCTGGTAATTTTCTGGCTCCTCCTGTCCAGAGTTTTACTTTATATTTGTTTATGGCCTGCTTTTTTCCGCAATTTATGCGTTGTTTTTGTCAAACCTTCTATTTCTCCGCCCTCCTGCTTTAATTGACCCAAAGTGTCTCTAAGCCGACTGGTCAAGGTTTTTATGAGGGTGACAATAAACTTGGGGTTATGTTCACAAAGAAAAGAAAAGCGCGATTCATCCACTACCGTTAACTTCGAGTTTTCCAATGCAATCGCTGTTGCAGACCGGGGATACTTATCGATAAGTCCCATTTCTCCAAATAAATCAGACTTTCTTAAAGTTCCGACGAGAGACCTTTTTCCAAAGTTGTTTTCCTTGTAAATTCCGATCTTCCCAGATTCAATGATATACGCATATTTGCTTCTTTCCCCTTGCTGAAAAATAATTTCTTCTTTTACAAATGTTTTGGTTGTTTCCATAATTCGTAGCCGTTTAATGTTTTAGATTCAACAAAGGCCTTCTGTAATATTCTTGGAGTAAGTTCGTAGTATTCCTTAACCTATGAGATAAAACTTTCAGTAAAGGTCTTAACGCGAATGGGTCATTTTTTAATAGGTAATCAAACGTTTTTTTGCTGATTACCGAGACCTGGGTGTCTTCTAAAGCAATGGCGGTTGCCGTTCTCACCTTGTTGTCTATAAGCCCCATTTCACCGAAAATATCATCTTTCTTAAGAGTGGCGAGCAATTTGCGTTTATCATTCTGTTTAGTTTCGGAAATAATTCCCACTTTACCAAAATCGATCATATAAGCACTGTCGCCGTAGGTTCCTTCATTAAAAATGAAGTCATATTTTTTATAATTTTTCTTTTTCATTGTTTGACTCGTCGCTTTAATAAGTCGTTAATTTTGCATTAATCGGTTCAATATGCTTTTTCATTAGCTGTTCTTTTGTTGTGGAACTCGTTCCCTGTTTCAAGAAACCCATTGTTTCTCTTAACCGGCTGGTCAAAACTTTTAATATAGGTAGTAAGGCTTTTGGATTTTTCTGTACAAGAGTATCAAAATTATTTCGATGTATTATGTACACCAAAGAATCTTCGAGAGCCCTGGCAGTCGCTGATCGAGGTTGTCCGTCGATCAAACCCATTTCACCAAAAATCTCGTTTTCCTTTAATTTACCAATGACCTTTTCCCCTTCCGTTGTTTCTTGAAGTATTTCAACGGCCCCAGAGCCGACAATGAAGGCGCAATCGCTGGAGCTACCCTGACGGAAAATAGTTTCACCCTTTTTAAAGTTTTTGCTTAAATTCATTGTCATCACCTCATAAAGTCGTTTTTACAATGTCCAAATTATTCCGAGTTATTACATACATGACAGATTCTTCGAGGGCCTTGGCGGTTGTTGATCGTGGTTGCCCATCGAATAAACCCGTTTCACCAAAAATCTCGTTTTCCTTTAATTTGCCAATGACCTTTTCCCCTTCTTTTGTTTCTTTAACTATTTCCACTGATCCCGAGTCAATAATGAAGGCACAGTCGCTGAGGCTTCCCTGAAGAAAAATCGTTTCACCCTTTTTAAAAACTTTGCGTAAATTCATACTAATTACCTCATTAACTCGTTTTTGTACTTTTCAACTATAAATAAGCAAATTTCAGGCCAAAAATAGTATGAAATTTAAACAATCTTCTAAGGGATTATAAATAAAAGATTTAAAGGCAAAAAAAATTAATTTATTTTGTAAATAGAATTATTTTTTCGAAAAATATTAACAATAAATAACTATTAATGTATAAATTTTCATAAATTAATGGCTTGATTAAGGAGAAGGAGGTCGATTTTTTAATTTGGGCAATTAGCCGAATGAGTTTATAAAAGCTTTTTTATCAGAAAGTATAGAAATTGGCGGGAATTCTGGAAAATAATACTGGTTCGCAGAGGCTGGTGGAACCAATTTTGGCTTTTCATGGGGATATACTGGAAATCTCGTCTTTTTGTTTAAAGGATCAACTTCGGAATCGTTTCTACATCCTTAAAAAGCGTAAAGATTTTCATACTTTAAATTTAACTGCTACAATTATCTTGGGAAGTTTCTAAGGACCAATGGATTGGAATAACAAAGGAATTAAATTATGAACGATAAAGTGTTAATCATTTCTATTTTAGGCCTTTTGGGAATCGGTTTTATAGCAGTTCTTTTTATTGCGATCCCCTGGTTTACTAATTACCTGTTACCCAATTGGAGAGATACTTTAGTAGATAGTGGGATTGTAATGGTAGCAATTGGACTGTTTGTATATGGTTTCTATATGAATACTCGAATGCATTGAAAACCCCATATCTTTATGGATGAAAAAAAACTGATAATCATCCTTGGTTGCTTATTGGCACTGGGCTTTCTTTCCTTATTTATCGTTATTATTCCTTGGGCCAGTTGGGAACGCGTGCCCGATTGGCAGGCAGTAGCGATTGATAATCTTTTAATGGGAATCATTTTCGCAGCCATTGTCTACGGAATATATATGGGTTCAAAGACCATGTAGTTAAATCTTTTTTCATTTTCGCATCTTAATTACAACCACGACTAAAACCCCAGCAGAAATCAAAGTTCCCCATATACCCAATAGAAATTCGCCAATATAAAAAGTAACTCCCAAGTTAAATGCCAGCACCCCAAAAAACAAACCAGGACCTAATAAAGCCTGACCCGCGATTTGCTTTGTCTTACGGGGCGCCTTAGAATCCAACCAAGAGTTCAAGGCCCCAAAGCAGGTCAGTGTTGATGCCGCGACAATAATCCAGCCGCCAAAGTTTGTTAAAGGAATGTGGAAATATTCTCCGGGCTCCCGATAAAAATAGATTTTTCCAAGAAACCATTGGTCACCGAGAAAGGCAACGGGATCAATGATTACGTCCATCAACATGCAAAGAATAGACGCTGAAGCGATCACTTTAAAAGAGTTTTTGATAGAATCTATTTCACCTAATCGTATGTCCCATCCGTTTTTAATAAGTGGCGCCCACAAAAACAAGCTTAACGTATAGCTGACATAAATGAGGAAGGAAAAGGAAAGAGAATCCATAAAGGGGACATTGCTGATCCATAACTCCCGATCTCTGGTTGTTTCTATATAAGTATAGAACCCGAACGGAAAGCCATTCCGGGTTGAAGAATATTCACAGATAAACGCGATGCAATAGGCCAGAAAAGTGAAGAGAAGAGAACGCAGCACGCCCATATTTAAAATAGCAATTGTCAGATAAACCGCGAGAAATATAAAAACATAGGGACGGAGTAATACCGTTCCCCAAAGTAAAGAAAGGTTTTCCATGTATCAGCGGTGGTTTTCCTGGAACCATTGAACGGATTGGCTCAGTGCATTTTCAACAGAATTTTGCGGTAGTTTTAGGTCCCGAACGGCCTTGGAAGAATCGAAGTACATGAAGTATTTTGCCATTTTAACCCCTGCAAGGGGTACGGCAGGGGGAGTTTTAGTAATCAGATTAGACAGAGTTTCACAAGCCAAGCCAGCCGCATAGGCGACCCAATAGGGTATCTTGATAGACGGGGCCTTGATTCCCGTAATCTTCTCCAAGGCCAGAAGAATCTCTTTTAAAGACATATTCTTATTTCCAAGAATATACCTCTCTCCTGGTTTGCCTTTTTCCTCGGCCAGAATGTGCCCGCGGGCACAGTCCGATACATCTATCAGGTTCAACCCCGTATCCAGGTAGGCAGGCATTTTGCCGCGTAAAAAATCAAGCACAATTTTACCGGTAGGGGTTGGCTTGATATCGCGTGGGCCAATAGGGGTGCTGGGATTTACAATGACAACAGGCAGGCCTCTGTCGTGCATCTCTAATGCGATTTTTTCCGCCTGAAACTTAGATAACTTATAATCGTTACTAAGCGTAGCCATATCCATCAGATAATCCTCATTAGTTGGCGTATGGTCTTTTGATAGACCGATGCACCCAACCGTACTGGTATAAACCACATTTTCGAGACCCAAGTCCAATGCTATTTCCAAAATATTTCGGGTCCCAATAACATTGATATCGTAAATAAGTTTCTTATCTTTATTCCACAGGCTGTAATAAGCGGCTGCGTGGTAGAGCTTAGAGCAGCCCTTCAAAGCGGATTTCAGTGATTCTCGATTGCGGAGATCTCCATAAACTATTTCCGCATCCAATCCTTCAATATTTCTTAAATCGGAATTACCCCGAACAAGTAACTTGATCTTGCGGCCGTCACTTAGTAGTTCGCGCGCGATGGCCGAACCCAAAAATCCCGTAGCTCCTGTTAATAGTGTGGTCATATTTTCTTATTAATAGGGGGGTCAAAGAAAACTGATGGATTAATTATAAAAAAATCTTTTTTGTAATGTATATCCAGATAGATCCATGTCTATTAGAAAGATCAATGTTGGCAGATACGGGTCTCACGCAGAGTGGCGTTATAAGAAAATTTCTATTTTGGCATTTTTCTCGAGTTTGATCAGATATTTTTTAAACATCTTTTGTGACTCTCTTTTCATCAAGGTATTTAAAATATCACTCTCTGCTTTTTCGAAAGGAATGAGCGTGCTTGGAATGATCTCATCCAACTTTATGATGTGATAACCGAATGAGCTTTGAATGATATTGCTAGTTGCCCCCTCGTCTAATTTTACCATTTCAGAGGCAATTTCCGGGATCGTACTTTTTGGATGCAGGTGCCCCAGCATACCACCATCCTTATAAGAAGCCTTATCCTCCGAATACTCTTTGGCGAGTTCAATAAAATCCTTCCCGGCTTTAATTTTCAACAAAACTTCTTCAGCCTTTAATTTAGCTTCTTCATTAATCATTTTCGCCATCTGCAAGGCCTTTTTCTGATCAGCCTTGTTTTCTAAATTCCCCGGCGATGGGATAGTACCAATTAGAATATGCCTTACTTGATACAAGACAGGTTTAGAGAATTTTTCCTTATTTAATTCGTAAAAGTTTTTTGTATCTTCATCTTTTATTTTAACGTGAGGCGCGATTTCTAGGCGAATCAACTCGTCTTCCAGGAGCGTCCGTTTGATTTTTTCTTTAAGAGTTTCCATGTTCATACGCTGAAAGGCGAGGGCTTTGATGAATGCCGCATGACTGGGAAACTTGTCTTGGATGTTTTGTATTTCCAAATCTATTTTTGCAGAAGAAACTTTAAGCTTAAGTGAGAGGGCTTTTTGAGTAATCAACTCCTTCATGATTATAGCCTTTAGCATCTCTCGGGCGATTAAAGTTTCTTCCGGGGGCGAAATTTTCTTGCCCTGAACTCGGGCACGCAACCGAAAAGTGACGAACTCGCTTTCCAATTGATAAGAGCTTAATGAGTTTCCGTTGACCTTTGCTACGACGGCCGGGACGGGTTTGCCGTTTAGCTCAAACACATCAGATTTTGCTCCGACAAGGCTTGGAATAAATAACAAAATTAAGAGCGGTAATTTAAACTTCATAGAGCTTGCTGGATTTTGATTTATGAATACACTAAAGACAAACTAGGGAAAGAATATCATAATTTTAATCTGGCTTATACTTTTAGAATAGAGGATAAAAGCAAAAAAAAACCCTCCGACCAATTGGCCGGAGGGTTTTGGAAGAAACAAACTTAGAACTTTACATCAAACTGAACGTAACCCCAGTTAATGTCATTCGCACCTGTAGCTTTCAAAGCTCTCATCGTTGTCGATGTGGTGAAATTTGAGTAACCGATCATTATCTTGGTATTAGCGTTCATCTTGGTGACCGCTGTTATATCCAGCTCGTTACCAAGAAAGTTGGTCCAATCATGCCCAGCTGTTGGCGTTCCTAGTCTAGTACTTCTTGTTGTAGGATTAGCCGAAACAGATTCAGCTGTCCAGAACCAATGGTAGTCAGCTTTTAAAGTCCAACCAGGCAGAGGCTTGATCTTTCCTCTAAGAGCAAAATCTTGTAAACCCAAACCTGATGTTCCCGCATTTCCACCGAAACCAACACCCAGGAACAGATCGATCAATCCATAGTATTTATGACCGGTGTCATACAAGGTATTAAAACTTTTCCAAGTACCGTCTCTACCGTCTGAATCGTCAGTACCAGAAAGATAGTCATACCATATGGTTAGACTAGGCTTCATGCTTGTATTTTTTGCCGTTCTACCTACCCGTAGACCAAACATATAAGCATCCATGTCGAAATCGTCAACATCTCTTGCCGCACCATTAGTGCCACCATTTCCAGTTATCGCACCATTATTAACACCGCCTGCGTTAGCACCGGTCTGGTAATAAAACTCAGCACGGTAATCAAAGCCAGCCAACTTACCTGCCTGGCGACCACCAAGCGTGTGGAAAGCCCAACGTTGCCCTAAATTACCTTGTTGTTCATCAGAATATACATAGTAACCAGAGAATTGACCGCCTAATACGCCTTTGACGTTTACATGCGCCAGCCAAACATCCCAGTCGTCCGCATCATTGGTGTCAACATCTCGTCCGCCTTCTGATCGAAGAATATAGCCCAAAGTAAGTGCGATATTGTCATGTTTGTGGTTCAAGCGTACCATATCGTGAGACTGCATACCCGGTGTCCAGATGGTGTTACCGAATAGACGCCAACCGTCAAGGAGAACTTCCTGTCGGCCGATTTTTGCGTCAAATCCCAAGGGCAGGTTCAGGAAGTTTTTAAACTGCATGTAAGCCTGATGAATACCCACACTACTGTCATTATCGTTTGCTGTTCCTGATGCGTTACCATCACCCGCACCATTACCCCCCGCAGTAGAACCTGTACCCGTTTCACCCCATTGCCGTGTACTCTGCATTTGGATGAAAGCGCTCGTCGTTTCGTTTATGTTGGCTTTTGCTGCAAGACGAACGGAACTAAATACTTGGTCATCTGTTTCGTTGGTTCCTACGTTAGTAAACTGCTCAGTTGCATCCCAACGAGTTCGAATCTGCCCGCTGAAACTGACGTCGGCTGCTTTAGCAATTTCGGTCGATACGAAAAACGCTACGACCATCATTGCGGCTACAGTCAAAAAATTCTTTTTCATGCTTGTCTCCTCCAAGTTTTAATTGGTGACTAACTACTTTAAATAAACCTAATTAATTCTTTAAAAGATCTTTAAACTTTTAAAAATGAAAAACTTAAGTAAGTTATTGAAATCTTACGTAATTAACGCAGTTATAAAATTTTACTTTAAAATCCTTGGAACAATACCACTAAAAAAAAGAAAAATCAAAGATTATTTGATATTTAAACCACTTTTTTCTTTGCCGTAAGGTTGCCCTAATTCAACTGGTCCAAAAAGTCTGCTGCCTATTATTCGGCTTTCCAGAAGTAGGTCGAAAAAGAGCTGGTACCTTTTGTTAATGAACTTAAAGTGAAGTCTTTATTCGTCCTCAAAATGTGCACATCAGCTCCCGTATTATCTTTGCGGGGCAAAACCTTAAAAGCCGTCAGATAACCCTTTTGTTTGCTTGTCTCGAAAAACCTCTCAAATCCCTCTCGGTTTATGCCCAAAATGGCAATTCCAGAGTTATCGACAAGTACTAGCTGATTGAGTAAGCCCCCTCCCGCCGTATAATTTTTTGGAAGTACCAGAAAACGGCGACCGCCATTTTTAACAAGCTGAAGCCTGCCTTTGTAGCGCACCGGCCTGCCTCTGCTATTATTCGTAGTGCCGTCTGTAAGGTTTCCAAATCCTTCATCTACGACCCCGACATCGATCAAACGCGGATCATGGCCGTAGTAATCGTCTGATTTTACTATCATTTTGCCGTTGGGAGAATATACTCTCAAGTGGTACTGGTTGTCAAGAACAACGGTTTCCATGATTTTATTCCCGTTTAAATCGGTCTGTGTCAGCCCGTACAAAATAAAATGAGTTCCATGAATATCTGGAGTATTTAGTTTGCGTCCCTGGATATAGCGTCTGTTTTTAAATATGACCTTTCTTATCGGGCCCAGAAAAGGGGTTTCAAAACCTGGACTTTGCGACAATAAGGTTGGTTTTTCTCCAAAGGGACGAATGATACGAAAATAAAGGTTTGCATTCTTCCAGACATGTTTTAAACGCCTTTTTCCTCTAGGTAGTTCGAGTGCGAAAGACTCCAGTTTGTCATGCTTTTGGTTTGTTATAAAAACTTCATCTCGGCCATTACCGTTGATATCGCCTACATCTACGCCTAAAAAGCGATCAACTCCCCTTTTTGCCCTTACCTGAGTAATCTTTTGTAATTCACCTTTTTTTTGCTTATAAATCATGACCCGGTAACTGTCTATCAGAACGTACTCGTTGCTGCCGTCCCCGTTTATGTCTCCAACATCAAAGTCCACCACCTCGTAAGGAAATTGTTCTTTGTTAACAAACTCGAAAAAACTTTTCTTGTTATCAAAACTTGTCTGCATGCCCTGTCGGCTTACCCTGCTTGCTTTGTCGGTGTTTAAGTCGTCCGAAAGTACCTTTGCCTGTTTTTGCAAGGAACCATCCTTGGCAGAAACCAGCCTGTAGCTTAAAACCGTGTTTCCTTTAACGGTGCGGACATTGGGAATCAAAATTAGATCGGCATCGACTTTGCGCTTCAATCGGGAAAGATTTTTTGTTTTTAGCGCGGAAGTTTCGTTGAGTTTTTCGTCCGCCATCCACAAGCCAAAATCAAAGGCAGGGACCTCGAAACGCGGGTGCTTATGCAGTTTTTTTTCTAGATTAAAGCGCAACCGGTCCGCATCAATTTTTTTTCGTGTTTTAATTTTTGGCGGTGCGACCAAAAAAGTAAGTTTCTGGAAAAGACTTCTCACGCCATCGCCTTCTTTTGCAAGCATAGTCGGGTTGATGGCCCGGGCGTGCGAGAAATCTTTTCTTACCTCAAGAATTTCAACTTGACCCAGATCAGTTTCCTTTCGCCCGATCATCTTCTTGGTGACAGGGTGAAAAAGTTCCCTCCCGTATCGGATGAGTTTCAGACGGTCACCCTTTTTCACTGCCATACCGCGTTTAAGATCCAAGGTGAGTCCGCTGCCTTCAACGGCAATGACGTAGCCTTCCACCGGAGGATAAAGGGCTTCAATTTGGGAAACAATCCGATCCAGGGTCGCATCGGATTGGGCTTGAGCAATACGGGGGAGGATGATCGCCGGTAAAAAGCTTATAAATAAAGCCAACTTTAGAATCTTGCTTTTAAATTTGCGCATACGTGTAAATAATTAAAAATTAAATTGGTTTTGAAAATTTCCCAACTATCGTGGATCAATTAACTATCCAGCAGTTGAACGGCAACCTGCGCGCCTTCTTTAATCTCCGTGTCTTCGAGTGGAAAAATCAGCAAGCCATTGGCATTGGCGGCTGATTTTAATATTCCGGATCCCTGTTCTCCCGCTGGGGTAACCGTGTACTCTCCTTGGTTAAAGGATACGATTGCGCTTAAAAAATGAAGTCGACCCGGTTTTTTATTGATTGTGCGCGTTAGTTTGGCTTGTACGGTTTGGTGCGTTAAGTCAGAACAACCCATAACTTTCTTCAAGGAAGGTCGAACAAACTGCTCAAAAGAGACAAAGGAAGAAACAGGGTTACCGGGGAGTCCAAAAATCGGCGTATCACCTATGCGCCCAAAAGCGAGAGGTTTCCCGGGTTTCATGGCAACCTTCCAGAAAAGCATTTCCTGTCCCATCTTTTGCAGACTGGTCTTGACAAGGTCATAGTCTCCTACCGACACCCCACCGGATGAAACAACGATATCTGCTTGAAGGGCCCATTCAAACTTTTCCATCAAGTCTTTTTCAGTGTCCTTGGCTATACCGAGATAAGTTGGGATGCCTCCCGCCGAGCGGATTTGTGCCGCAAGCATATGGCCATTGCTGTTATAAATTTGCGGGCCTTCCGGTTTCTGATCGAGTTCGAGTATCTCATCTCCCGTGGACAGGATAGAAACTGTTGGTCGTTGGCCTACTGCTACCTGCGAACGGCCCAGTATGGCCATCATACCTATATGCGCGGGGCTGAGAGTGACACCTTTCTTAATAATTGTCTCGCCCTTTTGCACGTCTTCACCCGCTTTTCGAATGTTTTCTTCCACATCAGCCCGGTCTTTGGCCAGGATGAAATTACCTTCCTTGTCAGTATCTTCCTGCATTAAAACCGCGTTGGCACCGGTAGGAATCGGCGCGCCTGTCATGATGCGCATGGCCTGACCCGATTTTAAGGTCCCTTTTGCTGAATAGCCGGCGGCGATTTCTTCCACAACTTCCAACTTGATCGGGTTTTCCGGATTGGCGCTGGCAATATCCGCCGCAATTAAGGCATAGCCGTCCATCGCCGAGTTGTCGAGAGGGGGATTGTTCAAACCAGCAACGATATCTTCAGCGAGAACCCTTCCAAGGGCTTGATCTAAGGATACTTTTTCAACGCCTTTAAAATGGATTTTTTCCAGGATTTTTTGCCTGGCTTCCTGAACTTGAATCATACTCATAATGTTTCCTTCTTTTGATACACGACTAATCTTAAGTTCCTCTTCTCGTAATCTTCCGTTGTGTTGATATTCATAAACTTTGAACGGTCCGCTTCGTTGATCTTTAATTTTTTAAATGGGAGCGCCTCAATAGAAGCAGACCCTGCGATAATTCGAGACAAGGAAAGCTCACGTCTTGACATGGCTTCAAAAAGAGGAACGATGAATTTTGGTTCGTAGATGGCGC
>CAZMXD010000002.1:0-34022 GCA_964570185.1 uncultured Nitrospina sp.
AAGATCACTTCCTTGACTATACAATCCACGGTATGATGACTTATATAGCGCCGTGGAAAGAGGGAAATGGTTTTGTGGTTGGTTCCACCATGGAAGACCGAGGGTTTGATTCTGCTATTGAAGAAAAAGTAATTGATGCTCTTATTGAAAGAGCGGGAGACATTCTTCCCTGCCTTAAAGAGGCATCTTTAATAGAGTCGTGGACCGGACTTCGTCCTGCAGCAAAAGACTTGATGCCTGTAATGGGAAAAAGTGAAAGATATAATAACCTTTTTTATTCTTCCGGACATTACCGGAATGGAATTTTGCAGACTCCCAATCAGGCCGATTATATGGTTTCTATAATTAAGGGTGGACGGGAAAATGAAATTCCAGAATTTTCCCCTTCTCGTTATAACATTTAAATCAAAATTCAAAATGCAGGATCAAAAAACAGAATTTGATTTGGCCCGAGACTTTCAAAATATCTGGCACCCTTGTACGCAACATAAGGATTTTGAAACCATAAAGCCTTTATTGGTGGAACGAGCGGAAGGGGTATACCTTTATGATAGGGAGGGCAAACGATATTTGGATGTGATTTCTTCCTGGTGGGTAAACTTATTGGGACATAATCATCCCAGACTCAATACGGCTTTAAAAAACCAATTGGATAAAATGGCTCATGTGATGTTCGCCGGTATAACACATCAGCCTGCGATTGATTTAGCTTCATCTCTCACGGAAGCATCTCCTGATAAATTAAGCAAAGTTTTTTTCTCCGACAACGGCTCGACTTCGGTGGAAGTAGCCTTAAAAATGAGTTTGCAATATTGGCGGCAAAGCGGGCAAAGTAATAAGACCCGATTTATTTATTTAAAGGGGGGATACCACGGAGAAACATTGGGAGCGTTATCAGTATGCGGACTGGATATATTTAGAGATAAATTTGAAAAGGTTTTGTCGAGTAACTTGGGTATAGAAGGGCCCGACTGTTTTCGTTGTCCTTATGGTTTGAATCGAGATAGCTGTCAGGCCGAGTGTTTTGAACCTATGGAAATTGCTTTAGAGGAAAACGATATCGCGGGTGTGATAATTGAGCCTTTAGTGCAAGGGGCCGCGGGTATGAAAATCTATCCCCCTGTTTATCTAAAAAAACTGCAATCTGCTTGCGATTCTCGTTCGGTTCATTTGATTTTTGATGAGGTTGCGGTGGCGTTTGGCCGTACTGGTTCTCTTTTTGTATGTGACGAGCTTAATTTTTCCCCGACTTTTTTATGTCTTAGTAAGGGAATTACATCAGGCTACCTACCCCTTGCGGCGACTTTAACCACAGAAGAAATCTATTCTGCTTTTTACGATGATTTTCCTAGTTGGAAACTGTTCATTCATAGTCACAGTTATTCGGCGAATCCTCTGGCTTGTTCGGTGGCAAACGAAACATTGGTAATATTAAACGAAAATAATTTCATGCGAAAATTGAGACCCAAAATAAATTTAATAGGGCAATTAGGGAATAAAATATTTGAAGAATCGAAATGGTGCGGTGAGTTTCGTCAGCAGGGTATGATAGCCGCATTAGAATTGGTAAGGAATAAAAAGGATAAAGAGCCTTTCCGTCAAGAAAGTAGGATAGGTTATAAAATTTATTTGGAAGGTCTTAAACGAGGGGTTTTTTTGCGGCCGTTGGGTGATGTGATTTATTTTATTCCACCTTTGGTAATTTCTGAAGGGGAGATAAAGACGATGATGAATATTGCTCAAGAATGTATCGCGGCGGTTTTAGATTAATTTCATTTTTCTATCGAGGTCATTATGTACGATGTGACGGTTAAAACAGGTTTTGCTGCCGCCCACCAATTGCGTTTGTATGACGGTAAATATGAAAACTTGCACGGGCATAATTGGACCGCACAGGTAACTGTTGAAGCAGATGAACTTGACCCCATTGGCGTGGGCATAGATTTTGTGAAGCTAAAAGATATGGTCGAGAAAGTTTTAAGTCAATTGGATTACCATAATATTAATGAAATTCCCCCCTTTGACGAGCAAAATCCTTCCGCAGAAAATATTGCCCGTTGGTTATTTCTGGAATTGAAGGAGCAGATAAATACTGACTCCACGCGTATAAAACGAGTAGAAATTTGCGAAATGGAAGGTTGTGGTGCCAGTTATTTTGAATGAATTATCCTCTTCTAAAATCCATTCAACTAAATTATTGATGCGCTGTTTCGAAAGTTTGCAGCGCGATAAAATAATTCTCCGATATCTTTGTTTTTTTTTAAAGTTCCATCGGTATAATTAATGCCAGTAACATTATTTATTCCAGATTTCTACCGAACGGTCTATTTATGGCTCATTTGATTGAAGATCTAGCGGTTTTACTCCTCGTATCCCTGCCGATAAACTTATTATTCCATAAAATCAAATTACCGTCAGTGATGGGTTACCTTATCGCCGGTGTATTGATTGGACCTTATGGGTGGCAATTGAATGGGGATATTGAGTCTGTCAAGCACCTTTCTGAACTAGGGGTGATCCTACTTTTATTTGTTATCGGCTTGGAGTTTTCCCTCACTCGTCTTTTAAAGGATCTTGTATCCATTTTGGGAGTGGGCGGGCTTCAATTGATTCTAACAGTGGGTGTTGTTGCTTGGTTGTTACATATTTACGGGTTTTCACAAAGCAAGAGTATTGCTTTTGGATTCATTATTGCTTTAAGCAGTACTGCCATTGTTTTAAAAATGATTACGGACCTTGCAGAGATAGATACGCTTCAAGGCAAGCTTTGTATAGGCACTCTTTTGTTCCAAGACATTTGCGTCGTTCCTATAATGCTTGTTATGCCTCTGCTTGCTCAGGCGGGAGCTACTTCTCCCATAGATTTTGCCATTGCGATACTCGAGTCTGTTGCCGCGGTGATTGCTATATTCTTTCTTTCTAAGCTAATTGTTCCCAGGACGTTGGCTTGGGTTGCGCATATAGGCAACAAGGAGCACCTAACTCTTTTTGTGATTTTTATAATCCTCATTACGGGTTGGATTTCTCAAAAGATGGGGTTGACTTTAGCCATGGGTGCCTTGATTGCCGGAATGATAATTTCAGACTCTGAATACAACCACCAAATAATTCTCGACATCCTTCCTCTTCGCGATTATTTCAGTAGTATATTTTTCATCTCAATTGGGATGCTTTTGCAAATTCAGATATTTTTTGATTCTTTCTTGTTTTTTCTGGGGCTTGCGGCAGCGGTTGTTTTAGTAAAAATATTTATTACGTTTTTATCATGTGTTTTTGTTCGAACCCCGCTCAGAATTTCTTTGATTGTTGGAATGAGACTAGCTCAGGTTGGAGAGTTTTCACTGATTCTAGCCGCAATTGGCCTGGAGAAAGGAATTTTTGATAACGAGCAATATCAATATTTATTAATCGTATCTATTTTATCGATGCTGGTCGCTCCTTTGCTCATTCAAGTTTCCAATAAGTTTTCTATTTGGTTTTTTTCTGGGATGAAGGCGCCTGAACCAAATAGGGAAGAAAAAGAAACTTTTTCGGATCATGTTATTATTTCGGGTTACGGATTGGGAGGCAGGACGCTGGCTAAAGTTCTGCAGGAAGCTAAAATACCTTTTGTAATTTTAGAATTAAGTGGCGAAAAAATAAAGCGCGCTTTGAAGGAAGGTCACAAGACATATTACGGAGATTGTGCTCAAGAGGATACGCTTTTAAGGGTGGATGTAAAACGAGCGCGGATGATTGTCTACTCGATTAGTGATCAGGTGAGCACTGAAAGAGCCGTGCGTTTGACACGTAAATTGAATCCCCAAATAAAAATCATTGTAAGAACCCGACTTTTTTCTCAAGTGGAAGAGTTTAAAACAGCCGGCGCTGATGAAGTTATCCCCGAAGAATTTGAAACCTCCATTGAAATCTTTTGCAGAGTTTTAAGGGATTACAGGATTCCGAACAATATTATTGAGCAGCAGGTGGAGTTGATTCGTTTGGAAGGCTACAGTATGCTCCGAGGACTGTCTCTCAACATGGAGAGTTTGAAAAAGTTTTCAACTTATTTGACTGCAACCTTGACAGAGTCCCATATGATTTTGAATGACTCGTGGGCTTGCGGCAAAACTTTGGCTGAGATAAATATTAAATCAGGGGCTATTATTATTGCCGTGGTTAGAAATAATAAGTCGCATCCTAATCCCGGGCCTGAGTTTTTAATTTTGGCCCGCGATATGCTCATCTTGTTCGGTAGTCATATTCAATTAAATAATGCGATTAAAAATCTTCAAGAAGGCTCTCGGGATAAGTAGTATTTCTCTCTTATGAAAAACTCAATTACACAGGCCGTAATACTTGCCGCGGGAATGGGATCGCGTCTTAAGGAATTGAATAAAGGTCTTCCAAAAGGTTTTATAAGGATTGGGGGTGTCCCGATTATTGAACATTCTGTCAAAGCTTTATTGGCTTATGGTATTGAGGAAATTATTATTGTAACGGGTTATATGAATGAGCATTATGAGAATTTTTCCGTTCAATGCCCTCAAATAAAAACAGTCCGAAATGAAAAATTTTCAGAAACAGGAACCATGTATTCTTTATGGTGCGCCCAAAAACTTATCAGCTCGGATTTCATTTTGTTGGAATCAGATCTGATTTTTGAGGCTAAAGCTATTCAGGAAATAATAGAATCACCCTATGATGATTGCATATTGATTTCGGGAAAAACGGAAGCCGGAGACGAAGTTTTTGTAACCGCAGAAGAAAATATAGTTAAAAACATATCCAAAGACAGGCCATCGTTGGGCGCGTTGGTCGGTGAATTTGTCGGCATCTCCAAAATAAGTAATGATTTTTATAAATTTATGATTCAAATGGCTGAAGATAAATTTCAGTCAAATTTAAAAAGCAATTATGACACTGATTGTTTTGTTGCCGTTTCTGATATAAGGCAGTTGAGTTATTTGAAAATAGAAAACCTTTTATGGGCTGAAATTGATAATGAAGCACAGTTAAATAACGCGTATAAAGTTTGGGAAAGAATAATAAAGCGGAATTCCTGAAACTTTTAGTATGGTCTGAAGCTTTACTTAAATTCGTATTCGGTTTTTGACATCCAGACAATAGGAATAGATTCGGGAAGCAGGGTTTCTTGATCAATAAAAGCTGTTTCAACTTGCTCAGGAGTGAGATTTAACGCTGACTTGAGATTGGCACCAGAAAGGTCAGCATGATTCAGGTAAGTATTATATAAATTTGTTCCTGTAAGGTCGGATCCCGCCAAATCAGCGGCGATAAGTTCTGAGTTAGTAAAATCGGCACCAGAAAGGTTTGCGTTTGCCAGAAATGCCCCAGTCAAGTTGACTTCACTAAGATCGGCATTTTTCAAAGTGGAGCCGATTAAATTTGCGCCTTCAATATTCGATTCCTTAAGGTTTGCCTGACTGAAGTTTGCGCCGCTTAAATTTGCCTCGACCAGATTGGCCTGCGTTAAAACAGTATTTGAAAAATCTGTATTTTTAGCTCTGCAGCGATATAAAACAGCGCGGTGAAGGTTAGCGCTTTTTAAGGTGGCGGCACTTAAATCAGCTCCGCAAAGGTCGGCTTCCGACAAGTCAGATTCTTCAAGACAGGCTTCGATCAATATTCCATCACTGAGGTCTGCTTCTTGGAGTTGGGCCCTCTTTAAATTTGCGGTTTGTAGAGATTTTTTGGAAGCTTCGGCTTTTTGTTTATCGAAAGTCATTAAAATAATACAAATAATTTAAGGATTAACAGGCTAATTCCAGTTCTTCATTTCGTCAATAGGCATTTTTTTGGTAATTGAGTGTATACTTGTTAAATTTTATGACGGACTTTGTTTTGAATCTTTTGAGGGCTTAATGAAAAAATTTAATAAAAAGAAAAATTTAATTTGGTTAATGCTAATTATTGTCCTACTGATTACAACTGTAACACTAGTTTTTTCTGAAACCGAAAAAGAGAGAGACATCATAAAACTACTGGAAGTCTCCGGCATTCGAAAACAATTAAGCTATATGCAAGATACATTGACGAACTCGATGTCTATGATGATTTCCGGATCTTTTCCCAAGGTTCCCGATGAATTTTGGAAAGAGTTCAATCAATTGATAGGTAAAAAAGAAATGGATGATCTGGTGCAAAAAGTCATTCCTGTTTATGACAAGCATATGTCTCATGAAACTGTGAAAAAGCTGATTGAAATGTTTGAAACACCTTTCTGGGAAGAATGGAAAGAAAACATGCCACAAATCAGCCGTGAAGCGGGATTAATTGGCAGTGAATGGGGCAAGGAAATTTCCGAATCACCTGCGTTTAATAAAAAATTAGATGAATTGGTTAAAAAATATGAGTTGGAAAAAATAAACAAAAAAAATTAAATTAGTACCGCTATATAATTTTATTTAATAGTTATTTTAATTTTCTTCTTGGATGGAAAAAGTTATACGAAAGCCTTAGATATAATGCCTTTATTGGGGTTATGAGTATAATATCTTACTAGCTATAGGATAAATAACTATATGTAAATAAGTTTTAATACTACCATAAAAATAATTTTAGTCTGATATTGGTTGAGCCTTTAACTATATAGAATCAGTGTTGTAGATTTTAAAACAATTAAGGATCTGCTTAAACATTGATTCGTTACGCTAAAACAACACTTTTTGCTATATTATTCTTCTCGGCAATATCTGAAGCCGATTCGGGTGTGATCAATCTTGGTCCGCTAGAGAAAAAAACTGGGTACCAAAAGGTATACCAGGATGCGTATGTTGAAATCAGCAATTCCTTTAGTTCTGTTTTATATAATATTACGGTAACAGAATCCCCATCTCAAAAAAGAGTTCTGTTTATTGATGATTTCCAGTCCGGACAGTCTTTTGAGATATCTTTTGCTAAAGCGGGCAAATATGAAATTTGTTATTCCAGCGAGAAACGGATAAGTAGCTTGCGAACTTGTTTGAAAGTAGATGTTTTAAAAGCTAAATTAATCTAAGCCTTCAAATATTTAAAGACAGACTTTTTTGCCAACCTAGTAGAAGACTTTTCCTATTTAATTACTTGCCAAAGTGAGTCCACAAAATATTGTCTGGAATCATAAAAATTCTCTTTAATTTTAAACCCGGATTCAAAGGCTAGTTCTTCTATTTCTTGAATGGAATATTTTAAGGATTGCTCGGTTTGCATTGCCTCCCATTCGACGAATTCAAAGGTTTTATTCAAAGCCTTAATGTAAACGGTTTGATTACAGGTGCTATATAAAAAACATTCTACGGCTTTCGAGTCCGGATTATAGTGGCTTTGTTGTACAAAGAACTTTTTGTCAAAATTCCCGCCAAGACATTCATTGATCCTATCTAAAAGATGCAAATTAAACTCTTCAAATAATTTATCATTATACGATTGATTAAGGAGTTTGGGATTCTTCATAAGATCGAACCCGATCAATAATAAGTCGTCTTGTCTCAATGATTGGTAAAGGTTATTTAGGAATAATTTGGCATCCGGGATATCCATATTATTAAGTGTTACACCTAAAAATAAAACCATTTTCCTTGCTCTATCATGGTTGGATATTGAGGCTAGACCTTCAAAATAATCACCCACCCATCCCGTTATTTTTAAAGAAGAGCCGATAAAATTTTGGTTGAGTGTGTTAGTCAGGTTGTTGATGGCCCCTTCAGAAATATCTATGGGAGTGTATTGAACCTTAGTTCCGTCTCCGAGTAGTTGCTTTATGAGGACGGAGGTTTTTTTGCCGTCTCCCGAGCCTAATTCAACTAAATGACTTGGAATGCCGGAAAATATTTTTGAGAGTTTGGATTTGTGTGTATCAAATATTTCCATTTCACATTTCGATGGATGATAGTTGTCCAACTGTGTGATTTGATTGAAAATTTCACTTCCCTTTGAATCAAAAATTAACCAAGAGGGGAGTTTCTTTTTTTCAAGAGAAAGCCCCTTGAGAACGGCATCTTCAATTGTTTTTGTTTTCATCTTCTAGAATATTGTTATGTTTTAGAGGTGTTTGATTAACAATGCATTAATTTAAAATTAACAAGAAATTACGGAAACTTGACCTTCGAAAATACGTTTGTTATATTACCTATATATATATATATAAAGCGTTTGTCCAGATTGACTGAAAAATGATTAAGCTTTTCAAGACTAATTGATAGACCCTAATGGTTCCGCCTTATTAAATCAAATACTAGAAATCAGTTGTATCCATATGATAAGGCCGAACAGGATTTTGTTTCCTTATTAAATCATGCGGATCTTGATGAAAAACTTGCAATCGAGCCCCATACCGCACAACCTTTCAACGAAAAAATCTACGATGCCTTGAGTGCGGCGTTTTTAAGTGACAATGAATCCGCACACATTTTTGTTCAAAGATGTTTATACCGTATCAATCGATTAAAACTTTTTTGGTACGATGAATTAAATAACTATTCAAATGAAAACTCACGCTTTCTTTTTGATCTTCGCGTAAAAATTGAAAAAAAATGGTCTGCTTGGGAAGAAAATCAAATTCCCTCTGAAAGTTTGCAAAGGACAGATGTTTTTCAATCATTATGTGAAAGAGCGGGAGAAGATCTTAATCCGGACCTGACGGAAGAAGGGCGTTATATTCGTGACCGTATTTCCGAACCAGGCTATAGGCGGCTTCTATCTATTGCCTCGCTGGATGGATTGGTGGAGGCAAGTCAGCTATCCAGAGTGTTGGGAGGGGCTGGATCGGAAGTGCAGCTAATGTTGGCAAAAATTTTATGGGAAGAATATGGTGGAGGCAAATTCGAGAGAAAACATTCTTCTCATTTTGCTGCCATGATGGAAGAACTTGGATTGGATCCAAGACCCGAGGCTTATTTTGAAATGGTTCCTTGGGAAGTATTAGCTAATATAAATCATTCATTTTCTTTGTCTGAGCAAAAACGAAAATTTTTAAGATATATTGGTGGTCTGTTGTATATCGAGATATCTGTTCCCGCATCATTTAAGAATAATAAATTGGCGGGGCAGCGTTTAGGTTTGAGTTCTAAAGCCACTAGTTATTGGGATATTCATATTAAAGAGGATATCCGTCATGGACAATGGATGCTTAGGGATGTTGCCCTGCCATTGGTTGATATGTATAAGAATGATGCGTGGGAAATTTTATTAGGTTACGACCAACAAAAATTTTTATCCGCAAGAGCCACAGCCGCTATTGTTACTAGCATACGTAAAGCCGAGAACGATCCCGCAACAATTAATGAAAAAATCGAATCCGTAGTATAATTCCTCTTACATTTGTAATAAAAAATCATCATCCATTTCCTCTTCAATATAATCTGGAAGTTGGGTTTTTGAATCCGTTTTAGACATGCTAATTTGGCTGGAGCTTAGCCCGGTTGCCCCTTCAAATAGAGCCCCCTTTATATTTGTCTGATTAAAAATGGTTCCCTCGTTAAATTGAGCCCCCTCTAATTTAGCGTTTTCCAAGTCTGTAAATTGGAGGTTTGACTCCAATAATCCCGCTCCTGAAAGATTAGCATTTTTCAATTTAGCACTTTGTAAATTGGTTTCTAGCAGTTTAGCTTTACTCAAGTCTGCTTTTTCAAGGTTAGCTTCATATAAATTAGAGTATTGAAGTTTTGTTTCCTTCAAGTTGGCATTGTTTAGATTTATTTTTTGAAGCTTATATCCGCGAATATCCGCATTAGAAAGATCGGGAATTTCATTGGGGTTTTCCTCTCTCCACTTATTCCAAGCGTCGACCCCTTGCTTAATTCTCTTTAAATGTTCTTCAATTGCCATTTTTGTTTCCCCGTTAAATTAAAATTCTAATGTTATTAAAAAAAATTCCTCAATATTGAGGTTTTAGATTTTAAAGTTTTTTTTTAAAAGTGCGTGATTTACCTTTTCTCCATTAAAACTTCCATCTAATGAGCATTGAAGAACGTGGCACCTGGCGTATATATTGCGAGGAAAAAGATCTGGTTTCCTGCTTATTCGCAATATTTTCGCATGCTGGAAGTGAGGGAGCTACGATAATTTTAAGATTAATCCCAATAATGAGCGTAAATTTAAATCAGCCAAAAAGGTTTTTTTTCGGGATTTGCCGCATTGGATGAGAATTTCTCTTTTTAATCCATAAAAAATTCCATATATATCATCCAGCCAATTACTGATAGGATAAGCACCGTATAGCCTGTATGAACCCAGATAGTAAAAATTATACTCTCCTTGCGTTTTTCCTGAGTCTTTTTTTTCTTCATTTATTGCTCTTTCAGACCGTAATAATAATAGTAGTTAAAATAGATAACCACTGGCAAATTATAGCTTTTCAAGGAATTGAAAAGAGAAAATTAATGTCCCTGAAATTCAGTAACTGCTAGTTTTTTATTCCTATTCGCATGGCGAATTGTTTTTGGCTTTAAATGAGAATAACATAATTTCTATTTTCCCTGACGAATGAAAAATATATCAAAATTTCTAATAACTTTTATTTTGCTGAGCCAACCTGCTCACGCAAATGACGTTGAAGAAGGCTTAAAGGCATTAAAACGAGGAGATTATAAAACCGCTTTCAAAAAATGGAAACCCATGGCTGAAAAGGGAAACAGTAATGCTCAATTTAACTTGGGTTTGATGTATGACAGAGGGGATGGGGTCGGACAAAGCTTTTCCAAGGCGATCAAATGGTACCGATTCGCCGCCAAACAGAAAAATGTAGGCGCACAATTTAATCTTGGGCTGATGTACTACAACGGGGAAGGAGTTGGCAAAAATTATGAGAAAGCCCTTAAGTGGTTTTTATATGCAGCCGCGCAGGGAAACATTGGTGCTCAGTACAATCTTGGTTGGATGTTTGAAAAAGGTGAGGGGACCAAACCCAACCACAAAAGAGCGATAAAATGGTACAGGCTTGCCGCTAAAAATGGAAATTCCTTGGCACAATACAATCTGGGCTTGATTTATGAGAAGGGCGAAAGGATCCGTCGGAACTTTGCAAAAGCTTTTAAATGGTATTTAAAAGCGGGCAATCTTGGAAACGCAGAAGCCCAACTAAAACTGGCTCAAATTTATGACCGAGGTAACGATAATGTTAAAAAAGATATCAAAAAAGCAATCAAGTGGTACGTATCTAGTGCCAAACAAGGCAAGGTTCAAGCGCAGTTAAGGCTTGCAAAGATTTATGAAAAAGGGTCCTGGATTGAAAAGAATTTTTATCACGCCGTCAAATGGTATAAAGCCGCTGCGGATAAAGGCAGTTTGGAAGCGCAATCTCGTTTGGGGTTGCACTATATCCATGGAAAAGGGGTTAAAAAAAACTTCACAAAAGCCATTTACTGGTTTCATAAAGCCGCAAAAAGGGGGGATCCTAAGGCTCAATATAATCTGGGTCTTTTGTATGAAAAAGGGGATGGAGTCTCAAAGAATCTCAGAAAAGCAGTGAAATGGTACCTTATGGCCGCCGAACAAGACCATAAAAAAGCACAGGCAAATCTGGGTTGGATGTATGTAAACGGAATGGGTGTTAAAGAGGATTTTGATGCGGCCGCTAAATGGTACAAAAGATCTGAAGGTCTGCGAAAATATTCTAATAAAAAACACTTCAATTAAATAATTCTCAAATCAACTACCCGCGAACGTCTGCAATAATTTTGAAAATAGAACCAGGAAAAAATTATCCTCTTAGCCATTAGATTATATCTACGGGACCAATCAGCCTAAAAGAATTTATATTAAAGCTATAAATTTCAATACCTTATGAAATATCCGCGCATTGTTAATTTGGCATGAACTTTGCTTTATATTGGATTGCCAGCAAATTGCGTCAAAATTCAACCGTGGAGGATTTATGAAAAATTGTACTGTTGATGAGTTTTTAACTCAGATGTTCAGGGACACCGCAGAAAAAAGTGGGTGGAATATTTACCGTAAAGGCAGGAAATGGGTTCCGCCTGTTAAAAGGCGAAAATCATCCGCAAAAGTAAAAAGTTTCAATTGAATTTTGAGGAATTAATATGAACGAAAGAACAACGGTTGCTAAATTAGAAGACTTAGGTATTCAGCCAGAAACAATTGAGCAAGAAACCTGGCTGGATTGTATTGCTGAAGGGATTGATGAACTACCCGTACAAAAACGTTTGATTATTTCATTGTATTACTATGAAGGCTTAACGATAAAAGAAATTGCCCTTGTTCTTGAAATGCCAGAGTCCGAGGTTTCCAAAATCCATTACAACACCGTTTTAGAACTTTTAAAAAGATAACAGAGGGAGCTCAAGCCTGTTTAGTTTGGGTTTCTCTCATCTTATAATTTTCTGATTATATTTGTTATTAATTTTTCCCCGCGTTGAAGTTTACAACTCCTTATAAATATTAAGATACACCCTGGCTATCCAAAACAACCTGCCAGACTTCTATAATAAAAAAAATAATCAGCCATCCTCTTTTCTAAATCGCTTTTTTGCAGTATAAATAACTCGTATATCTTATCCTTTTAGATTTGTCTTACAAAACCAATGAGAGAAACAAACGAAAAACCCTGGGCCGGAATAGGTGTTGCGGTGAATAGAAGTTTATCTAGCCGCGAAATGCTTTATAAAGCCAAGTTAGACTGGGAAGTCTCCAAAATTCCATCACAAAGGCCCAAATCGCACTCGAATCAGGAGACCTTTCGTTTTTATAAAGCATATTTTGATGCCGGAAATGCGGAGATCGAAACGGTTGGCAGTTTGGATGGCGCTCGAATTATTTGGGCTCTTGCCAGGTTAAACCAAAATTTTATTCTACCAGGGGATGATGAGTTGCAAGGATATATCCTCCTTGCTTCTCGTCATGAGGACAGAGAGAAAATTGAAATACAATTCTTGACCGTTAGATCCGTATGCAACAGTATGCTGAAGATATCTTCTACGGCAAGACCGACGGTTAAAAACTCCTTTAGGCGAGTATTTAAACCTACCCTTCCTTTTTTGTCTGAGTCCGCATTGGAGTTTGACGAGGATATGATTCAAAAAACAAAAGAAACCCATGAGAAAGGCAGGTCCGCAATATCAAAATTCTCCAAAGATGCGCAGAGACTTGTTGATAAAAAAGTAAACGAAAAAATCGCCGAAGATTATATGGTAGAGGTTTTCGAGCCAGATATTTTAAAAGATGCAGGCGGGGAGGCTAAAGAGAAGGCAAAAGTTCATACGCGGTCCGCATTGGATGCCTTTGGCTCAGCACCCGGACAGAATTTGGAATCGACGCGAATGACAGCTTGGGGACTACTGACAGCGGTGACTTATACGGCGGATGGTATCGGCAAAACCGCGGATTCTAGATTGAGACAGTCTTGGTTTGGGCCTAACGCAAAAATCAAAAAACGAGCATTGGAATTGGCGCTAAAATTAATATAATTTTCAGATCATCGATAAGGCAGGCCCCAGGAAAAGGACCCTATTTTAGGGCTTTCCACCACAATTCTGTCACCGGGCTTGAGGCAAGCAACCCCCGCGGGTGTTCCTGTGTATATAATATCTCCGGGTTTTAACATCCACCAACCACTTAGGATGTGAATTAGTTTTGCGACAGGGAAAATCATTTCCCGGGTATTACCATTTTGGCGGAGATCACCATTGACGGAACAGGAGAAGGGCAGGTTGTCCAGGTCTATATCCTGGTATTTTTTAAAAATACCCAGAGGAGCACTACCATCAAAAGACTTTGCGCGCTCCCACGGTAGTCCCTTCAGTTTTAATTCTTTTTGAATGTCACGCAGAGTCAAGTCCAGTCCCAGAGTTATGTCGGATATGTAAGATAAGGCTTGGGATTCAGGAATATTATTACCCTCTTTGCCTATTAATAATACAACTTCGACTTCGTGGTGAAGTTCCTTTCCATAGGGTGGAGGACAAATATTACCCGGGGCTACGATGCTGCACAAAGGTTTCATAAACACGACAGGCTCATCCGGAATCTGCTTACCACCTAATTCCTTGATGTGTTTATCATAGTTTTTTCCGATACAAAAAATTCGGTTGGGTTTTATTGTCTTATGGTGGACAAAAAAATTCACAGGTTGATTCCTTTAAACACAAATTTATTGGAATTCATTAATACCCTCTAAAAACTGCGGCTTGAATTAATGGTATTGTTCGGTTAACCTTCGTATTCGCAATAATATCACGAATAGAAAGATGATCCGGACTACATTGATTGGGCATGCTTGCCTTTACATACAATCCAAGGAAACTAATATACTTACCGATCCTGTTTGGTTCGATTATCTTTGGGAGGAAATTAACGTCCTATGTCCCAGTATTGTGCTTGAAAAGGATAAGGTTCCACCTTTGGACGTCCTCAATATTTCACACCGGCATCAAGACCATTTTGATGTTCGAACTTTGGCTTATCTTGTACAGAACGACAGAATAATTACACCCGATACGATTGTTTTGGCTCCTAAAGATGACCTCCTTTTAGGTATTCTCGATGAACTGGAGTTTAAGAATGTAAAGGTCGTTGCAGATTTTGAACAGATTCAGGTCAAGGATGTGACTTTGACTCCGACTCCTTCGCGAAATCAAATCAGCACGGCGGAAGATGATTTTCCTGAGCATGGACTTTTGGTCAACGATGGCGAAGTGACCATTTGGAATCAAGTGGATTCTCAGGTCAACCCGGATATTATCCAACGCATAGTAGAGTTGTATGGCCATATTGACTTTTTTCATTCCCGGTTTGTTCCACTTTTGGAAGGCAATTTTTCTTACAATAAACCTCTCGCCCTACCTTTTGATGAATATTGTACCTATCTAAATGTGGTGCGGGCACTTTCTCCAAGAATGGTTGTTCCCGGTTCTGCTGCATTCCGTTATAGAGACGAATTAAATTTTTTAAACCAGTATTCATTTCCCACAACCCAGGAACAGTTTCTTCGAGATTTGAATGCTTTTTGTCCTGAGGTACCTAGTTCGCCATATTTTTCCGGAGATGTTGCGTATATAACAAAAGATCAGATTGAAATAAAAAAACAAGATTCTAATTTTGTGCGGGTCAAAGAGGACGATAGCCAAAAAATTATATTTAAGCCTGGAGCACCCGTTCCTTCAATAAAGACTCAAACCACGGACCCTCTTGATTACGATAAGGAAATGAAGGGGGTGAAAGCTTTCATTGAAAACAGTTTCCTGGATCGGTTACTAAAAAGTGAACTGCTGGGAGGTTGGCAGCATTGGCAGATCGTATACCAAATTGAAGTTTTTGGCCAGGAAGGATCGCAAATCTGGTCCATAGATTTTGCGCAACCCGGATCTCCTAAACTTCATAAAGGTGACATTGGGAAAATAAACCTCTATGAAGGGATTTCATCTTCAGAGTTGTTCGCTTTGATAGAAGGAAATACCTCATGGGACTATATTACCTTGTGTGGTAATTACCGAACCTTTAACAATATTTATCGGATAACCGAAGGAGGATTCGAACTCCCCCCTGAAGATAAATCGAACTATGCGCTAGAACCTCTAATGGATCTTTTTCCATGGGATAAAGATATGGATAAAAGAAAATTTATGCGGGACGTCCATCGTTGGAAAGGAAAGTAATTTTTATATTTTTTTACCCCACACGCCCTATGAAAAATGGATTATGATTTTTCTCTTGTCCCACCGTAGTTGCCGGCCCGTGGCCTGGGTAAATGCCGATGTTATCTGGTAGCTGTAAAACTTTTTCTGTGATGGAATTAAACAAGTCGCTCCAGGAAGAGTTGGCTCGTCCCATTGATCCCGCAAAAATCACGTCTCCTGAAAGTAAGGTTTGGTTTATTAGGTAAGAGACACCTCCAGTCGTATGGCCCGGAGTTTCTATACATCGGATTATCAATTTGCCAAGTTTCAATTCATCTCCGTCCTTCACAACTTTAAAATTGTTACTCCCTCTTGGTCTGGGTTCCTTGTGATCAATGTAGGTAGGACAATCAAAAGCACTGCTAAGCTCTCCCAAACCACCGGCATGATCTGGATGAGCATGGGTTAATAGAATCATGCTAGGGTAAACGCTCATTTCTTTGGCCTTGCTGATGATCTTTTTTGGGTTGGCTCCGGTATCCACAACCGCGGTCTCATGCGTTTCTTTACAGCGAAGTAAATAGCAATTTACTGGATACTCTCCCATAAAAACATTTAGACAAACCAGATCAAAATCGGGATCACTGCTAGGTGGTTCAGGTATCCACCGCTCTTGAGCAATTTCTATCAGGGCGGGCCCGTCTAAATCTAAAGTTTTCGCAAGTTTTTCTATTACCGGATTCTCGGGCGTCAACTGATAGCTTTCTATACGCCGGATGTCTTCGCCTGAAATGTCCGCTGCCTTTACAAGGTCTTCCTGCGACCACATTTTTCCGTCCCGGGCCTTTTGTAAAATATCTCCCAATTCATCTTCCAGTGGCATTGCTTTATTCTCCTTAAGACAAAAAAAGTACCGTAATCAAAATTCTATTTTTTTCTATCCTTAAATACCAATTCTGCCACACCTGATTTGTCAAGTGCACCTTTACCTACTTCAACGAGACGCTGGTATTGATTGAAAGTAGCTTGAGCCAAAGGCAACTCTAATTCAGCTGATTTTGCAAGGCTGAGGGCGATTCCAGAATCTTTAGCTGCATGGGCGGCAGAGAAATAGCACTCATGATCACGATTTTCCATGTCTTCGCCGTCCGTTTCAAGAACGCGCGAAGCGGCACCTGTTTGACTAAAGACCTCACGAAGCATTTCCAGGTTAATCCCGAGGGCATTTCCAAGACCTAATCCTTCTGCTAACGCGGCAGTGTTACAGTTCATGACCATATTAACGAGTGCTTTGACTTTCGCGGCTTCACCGGCCTGGCCAATATAAAGAAGTTTTGAACTCAGCTCCTGAAGTATTGAACGAGACTGTTCAAAACTTGACCTTTTCCCTCCACACATAAGGTAGAGTGTTCCTTCCCGTGCCTGTGTAATGCTGCTCGCCATTAGGGCTTCGAGGTTGGTTCCACCATTTTGTTCGACAAGAGTTTCGGCGCTGATATGGGCTTCTGGACTGACCGTTGCAAAATTGATAAACAACCGGTCCTTTGCATGGCAAAGCAGGCTTGAGGGACTGTCCTCAGCAAAAATCTGGGACATGGCCACATCATCGGTTACCACCGTAAGTACAACATCACTTAGTTCGGCAACTCGAGCTGGCGAAGATGCTGCTTCGCAGCATATTTCGTGCGCCAATGAATTAGCCTGATTAGAATTGCTATCGTGAAGTGCGGAGATAGTATAGCCCTTATCCTTGAGTCTTAGGACCATATTTTTTCCCATGCGGCCAACTCCCACAAAACCGATACGACTGTTTCCTGTCATAATTTTAATTTTCCTTGAAAATGTGAGCGGGTTGAACAGATCCAACTATTTATACCAGAATGTGGAATTGAGTATATAGCATATATATGTGTTTGAATTGAACGGGTCTGAAAAATGCACCTGATTTATTTTTTTATGAAATATCCAATGTAAAATTTATAAAGGACAGACTGGAAAAAATATCAAAGAGGCTGTTAGGTTGATTGTAATGTGGGAGTTTTATATAATGGCCCTTAAAGCAAACTGTTTTTACTCTTTAAAGAGGTCCCTTTTGTTAGTAAAGAGAAATAATCAGTATTCAATGGTATGTAATGCCCGAGTGGCTGAGGACTGTTCAGAGAATGGTGAATGGTGCGACAGCGAGGAAGAAGCTCAGGAGTGGGTTGAGGAAGAATGCTGGATATTTTCAGGTGAGGGATGGTTTTGTAATGAATGTAACTCCCATTTTATGAGAAACCTTTCACAAACACGACGCGACAAAGGTCTCGATTCATTGTTGCCCGATGGATGGGACGATGACCTTGAAGTTGGCATCAACACCGTAAGATAGCCCCCCGCCTAACCCTGGTAATTATTCTCAATATACAGATAGTTTTAAGGTTTCTAAAAACGAATGCTTAAAGGTTCTTCAAAAATATTTGTATTTATTATAGTTCTTTTAATTACTTTTTTTTCTGCTTGGAATACTGCATTCTCAAACACCATGGTTTTAGTTCCATCAGGCTCCTTTTTAATGGGTGGAGAGTCTGAGACAGATCAGGTTCCGATCCACGAAGTTTTTCTGGATAGCTTCTATATTGATGTGAAGGAAGTAACTCAAGGGGAGTATGAAATTGTAATGGGTTTTAATCCATCCGAGGATAAAGGTGTCGATCTCCCTGTTGAATCTCTTGATTGGTTTGAAGCAAATGATTATTGCCGAATACTAGGCAAACGGTTACCGACGGAAGCCGAATGGGAGAAAGCGATACGGGGCGATACCAAGACCAAGTTTTTCTGGGGAAATAAGATGAATGCGAGGTTTTCTTGGTTCAAAGGAAATTCAAATGGTAAAACCCATCCTGTTGGAACCAGAATACCTAATTCGTATGGAATCTATGATATGTCAGGCAATGTTTGGGAATGGGTTTCTGATTGGTACGGTAAAAGCTATTACAAAAACAGCCCCTACTCCAACCCGCAAGGGCCAAAAACAGGGGAATTCAAGGTCCAGAGAGGAGGCTCCTGGTCTAACATTGCAGACTACCATTCCTCAAGCTATAGAATGGTATACGGTCCTGAAGGAAAAGATGAATTCAATGGTTTCAGGTGCGCAAAATCAAAATAACTATGGCGTATAAAAAATTTGGGGTTTTCGATTGTTAAAGCGGTTAGCGCAACTGGTGAATGCTCTGATGGGATATCCATACACCGAACCAAAAAATAGCAAAAAGGAGCCAGCCCCACCATCTTATTTTTGCCTGTCTATTCGGTTTTATTTTCCAATCTTTATTAGATTTCATTCGTCAATATTATTTCAGTTTATTCATTAAGTACAGGTTTAATAACAGGAGGAGATAATGCAATCTTCAATGCAAACCACAATAGAATCCACGGGGGTTTTAAGCGATTTACTCTATCTTATTACGGGAGGTTATATAGGGCTTTTCCTGCTTGGCCTTGTAACTATGGTTCTATTTTTCTTTTTACCGTTCTTTATATTTGGAATATGGAATCAAACTAAACGAACAAATAAAAATTTACAAAAGCTCATTGAAGTGGTTCAGGTTTGCGAAAACAGGTTAAAACTGCTGGAGAAAGATCCTGAATAACTGGAAGAGGGGCTTAATTTATAATGTGTCGTTGAAGGTATTGGCTATTTTCCAAAAAAATTCCTCCGGTTGCTTGAAACGTTGCGTCACTGATATTTGATAAGGCAAAAAAATGGGCTACGGTTTTCACCGTAACCCATTCTTTTTATGTTCAGCGAATAAAGGCAGGGAAATCTAAGAAACGTATTGAAAGTTTAAATTTTATTTGCATTAGGGCGGTGGAACGATCAGCCTCTTATCAATAAATGATTATTATTGAGAAAAATTAATAACCTGGAGAGGGAGTGAATTATTCTTGTTTTATAAGATTTAACAGTTTTTAATTTTTTTATTAAATCTTTATAAATAGAATAAGTTAATTATGTAAAATTAAATTGTGTTTGGTTATAGAATTTTAAAGAAATATTCCTATAGGAATTATTCAGATTTTGTTGTATAAGAATCCTTTTTTACCTCATTAGGGGTAGTTATTGAACCCCTGAGAACCCTTTTGCGATTATATTTGGAGCAATATTGGTTGGATTAACCTTTTTTTGATAGGAAGCTTTTTAGTAATGAATAGATTTGTAACAATCAATGAAATAATGCCTGAAAGTTTTTTAGATCCAGAGAGTGCTTTAAGTCATGCAGATGATAACGCCATAATTTTTAACATCCAAACCAATAAAATACTATTAGCTAATACATCAGCTTGTCAAACCCTTGGATACAAAAAAAATGAAATAATTGACGCTGACGTGAGTACTATTATTTCCACACGCTTTTCCCCCGTTAAAATCCAAGAGCCTAAGTATGGCAAAAAAATATCAATAGATCTTTGCCAGTTTATTTCAAAATCCGGTTTTTCTTTTATTGCTGAAAGAATAAACCGGGAAATTAAAATTGATAATCAAACCTATCAGCTTATTTGTTTTAAAGGTTTGGCTGAAATAGTTAGTGATTCGGCCAATAAAAATAAAGCTAAAGGATTAGCACCTTTTTATAAAAAGATTTTAGATATAAACCAAGAAGTTCTTTGTGTTAATCAGGATATGTTTTTTAAAAATATGGTTTATAGTCTATCCAATAAACTTAATGTCCGTTGGGTTATGGTTTGTAAATTAATACAGTCGTCTGGACCCAAAAAATCTCAAATTCTTTCATTATGGGACCAGTCAAAATTTCAAAGTGAAATAGTTTATGACCTAAAAGGAACTCCATGCGAAAAAGCATATAAAACCAATGAAGTAATTTTTTGTGATAAAGATGTAATAAAGTTGTTTCCAAAAGATTTATTAGCTATTGATTGGGGTGTAGAATCTTATTTGGGAGTACCTATTCTTTCAGATAACGGTGACCCGCTAGGTTTAATGATCGCTATGGATGACAAACCCATGCATAAAGACCAATATATGGAATACAGAGCCATCATGGAGTTTTTTAGTTTGCGGTGTGCAAATGAAATTATTTTAGACGCAAATAAGCATAAAATAAAATTTATTCAACCTCTTAAGGACCGATTAGAATCTTCTAAAAAGTATAAACCTCTTAGCAAGCGAGAATGCGAGGTTTTTAATTATCTTGCTTCTGGATTATCCAGCAAATCCATAGCGGAAAAAATATCCGTTACCCTCCCTACCGTTAAGTTTCACCTCAAAAATATATATAAAAAACTAGATTTAAAGGGCAGAAAAGGGGTTTTAAAACTTTATGCTCAACATAGCGCATAGATAAATTTATAATAAAAAATAGTAGTTCAAGGTCATAATTAAGTTTCTCCATTCCTTAAATCGACTTGATTATCTTGCTTTTCCCGCACTATAGTTTCTGGCTGTCACAATCTCCGATCACATTACATAAGCAGATCAAAAAGTAATGCGCTAAAGAATACTTGGAAATCTTATGTGCAAAAAAAGAGAGCACAAGTAATTAAGTTTTTATTTTCAATAGAATTAAATATTTTTAGAATATAGTTTATTTTCCAGGCAAATGACCTACACTATTCTTGCAACTATTGTGCTTGGGAGTTGTTAAAAACTTTTGCTAACAGTTTTTCCGAAAAAGATTTTAGTGAGTAAAAAGTCAAGCATAATTTATGAAACTCAATTTTTAAATACTTATTCATTAAATCATGACGGTTCATTTCATATATCGTGTTATTGCGATTTTATTTTTTCTGCTGATCCTCAACTCCTGCAGCAAAACTCGATTACTTTATAATAATGCTGATTTGTTTCTTCTTAATCAATTTGATATTTATTTTGATTTGAATGATACACAGAGATCAAATCTCAAAATAAGTATTACTAAGTTTTTGGATTGGCATCGCAAATCAGAACTTGATTTGCTGGCAGTGCGTCTTAAGCAGTTAAAGTTGCGTTACAAAAGGGGGATCAGAGAGGAAGATTTTAATTGGATTTTTGAGCAGTATGATATTTTCCGGAAAAGAATTTTATATAAGATCGAACCTGATTTGGCGGCCTTTTTTTTAACTCTTGAAGAAAATCAGATTCGACATATGGAAAAAAAAATACTTGAGCGGGACGACTGGTTGACAAAACAAAATAGTATGACCGATGATGAAGCTTATGAGGAAACTTTCCAGTGGTTTTGCGACAGCTTGGAAAACTGGTTGGGTGATTTAAAATCTGACCAACGAGATAAGATTGCCTCGTGGTTGCGGATTGATCGAAATTGGATCGTAATTCAATTGGAAAACCGAATAAAAAAACAGAATCTTTTTGGACGTTTATTAAGGTCGAAAGAAAACATATCGGAAGGCTTGCATAAAATATTGCATCAACCTGAAGCTTATTGGATTCATTCCTTTAAAGAAAAGGCAGAAGACAAGAAAAAAGAGTGGAAAACAATTTTGTTGCAAGTAGATGCTATTACTTTGCCCACCCAGAGGGAAAATGCGGCAAATGAGTTACAACGTTATATTGACGATTTCCTTTTTCTCAGCCAAGAAAACGCCAGTTGAAAATCTTACAAATCTAATTATGGCAGGGTTTTTATTTTATAAGTGAATTAAAATCAAACTAGCTTGATTCCTCTTTTTCTTCATCATCCTCGCTAGATTCTTCTGAAGATTCCTCAGTGGATCCTCCTTCTGATTTTTCTCCAGATCCATCCGCATCGGCTGTTTCTTCAGATCCACCCCCTTCAGAACTTTCTCCAGAACCGCCCTCTCCAGATTTTCCTCCGGGTCCGCCTCCTTCAGATTTTCCTCCTGAACCGCCACCCGATTTCGCGCTTGTTGAACCGCCGGCCGGTTTTGCGCTGGGAGCCCTAACCGGCTGCGCACTTGATGAACCACCCGGTTTTACACTTGGACTTACTGCAGGTGCCGCCGCTGGAGCGGCCTTACTTGAAATTCCGATCAGGGGCGCGGACTGGCTTGGAATAGCTGCGGATCGAGCCCCAGGTAAAGCTACGCCGCCGCCTGGCCGAGCTCCGGAGAACCCTTGGCTGGCAGTCGGCGGGGGCGCCATAGGCAGCGCAACCAGCACCGTCATCTGCTTGAGCAGTTTTTCTCTCATGACAATGATTTTATCCTTAGGTAAATTACTGGTGCCCAGGACGGTTACCTTGCCAAGCGTCGTTACTTTACCTACCTTAGCGTTTGCTCTTAAATTACCGCCAATAAAACTACCTCTTGTTAATTTTAAATTGCGATCATTTAAAATAGTTGCATGACCCCTTCCATGGGTAGTAAGTCGAACATTTCCGTCAACTGCCAGTGTATTCAGGTTGATCATACCGCTGTTGGCATCGGTTTTTACGGAAAGATTACCGCCAACAGTTACCTTGCCGCTATCCCAAATTCCCAGTTTATTTCCGCTTGTTAACGTCATGTTGCCGCCCACTGATGATGTCCCAATGTTAAGAGCGCTCGTTCCATTATCTAGCGTGGCATGGCCCGTTCTTCCGGTTGTGTTCAAACTAACTGCGCCAATGAATGACTTGGTCGTGTTGTTGATAATAATATCAGCGTTTTTGGCAATCGTTGTCAGACTCGAAGTTCCCCCGATAGAAAGCGGGGCACTATCCGTGATGTTTCCCGTGGTGGCGGTTGCGGAAAGATTTCCGCCAACCGTAGATGTTGCCAACTCTAATCCCGCATCATTTACAACGGTCGCATTACCGCTTCCGTTTGTCGTAAGGGCCACCGTCCCATCAACCGCCAGCGTACCCAGATTGATCACACCGTTGTTCGCATCCGTCGTTGCAGCAAGATTTCCACCCACGGTCACTGTACCGCTATCCGTAATACCTGCCGCTGCTCCACTCGTTACGGCCAGACTGCCTCCCACATTTGAAGCGGCAAGGTCTAAATTAGCCGTCCCATTATCAAGCGTCGCGTTACCTGAACCATTTGTATTCAAGGCAACGGTTCCCGTGACCGTCGTCGTACCCAGATTGATCACACCATTGTTCGCATCCGTAGTTGCAGCAAGATTTCCACCCACGGTCACTGTACCGCTATCCGTAATACCTGCCGCTGCTCCACTCGTTACAGTCAGGTTACCTCCCACATTTGAAGCGGCAAGGTCTAAATTAGCAGTGCCATTATCAAGCGTTGCGTTACCCGAACCATTCGTATTCAATGCAACCGTTCCCGTTACTGTAGTCGTACCCAGATTGATCACACCGTTGTTCGCATCCGTCGTTGCAGCAAGATTTCCACCCACGGTCACTGTACCGCTATCCGTAATACCTGCCGCTGCTCCACTCGTTACAGTCAGACTGCCTCCCACATTTGAAGCGGCCATATTAAGAGCGGTCGTTCCATTATCAAGGGTCGCATGACCCGTCAACCCGGTTGTATTCAAACTAACCGCACCAGTGAGTGCGTTGGTCGTGCTATCGATAGCAATATCTGCGTTAGTGACACTCGTTGTAAAAGAGGAAGTACCGGAAATGGTTAATACCCCGTTATCTACAATATCTCTACTAACCTTGCCATAGGTGCCTCCACTGTTGGTGGCAACCAGGCTGCCTGCCGTAATATTGCTTAAAGTAATGTCACCACTTGTTCGATTTGTTTTTCCCGTGCCTGGCTTAATCTCTGAAGTAAATGCACCCGTGCCGGTGTTCATCGTCGTACCCGATGCTAATGTGATTACCGCCGCGCCCGAGTCGCGTTGAGCATCAACAACACCATTACTGCCGTCGGCATTATTGGTATTATCATTTGCTATTAACGAAAGATCACCATTGTCTGTCGTAATATTTGCGTTGACGAGGACAGAACGGCCGGCCTGCAAGGTTAAGTCACCGCCATCACCGCCGGAGTTGCTTGCGGTTATGGCTTCCGAGACCGTGATGTCGTTGTTGGCTTGCATAACAACATTGGTTCCGGCAGACAACAACGTGGTGACCGTGTCAGGAGTGATTGTGGAATTGCTTGAAGAGTTTGTTGCGAAGACAGCCGAACTGACCGCATCCCCGGCCGGAGCAGCGGTGTAAAGGTAGACTTCGCCTGAATTACTCCTGCTATTGCTATTGCCATCGCCACGACTTGCACCGACCGCTAAACGATTATCATCCAAAGAGACATTCCACCCAAAGTAATCACTGGCATCTAAGGAGGATTGGTTTACATTTTTTCCGCCGGTAAAACCACCACCGATTATTGCATCAAGCTCACCCCCGCTGAACACGCTGTCTGTAAATGTAAAGACAAAAGCTTGACCTGAACCCCCTTTATCGTGTTCGCCTTCGCAGTGAAAGCAGCCAGTAACCAACGTATTTCCATCCAGTGAGACTCCGACTCCATTATTGGGATATGTGTTAGAAAATTGACCGGTAAGGCTTATATTCTTACCGCCCGTGTAACCAACCCCGATCATCCCGGCAAGAGTGGGATTACTGAATGCGCTGTCTGAAAAGGTGAAAAGATAAATATCGCCGGAATTAGCGTAGCTATTGTTGTGGCCGTTAGCCCATCTTGCTCCTACCACTAACCGGTTCCCGTCCAGCGAAACCGAGGAGAAGACATCGCTGCCATCAAGGTCCTGGTTAAAATTTTTCCCGCCGGTATAACCCTCACCAATGGTGGCGGCAAGTTCACCCCCGCTGAATACGCTGTCCGTGAAAGTGTAAAGACGGACTTCGCCAGAGCTACTTTGCCGATTGTCCAAACCATCACCATAGTAGGCACCTACCGCTAAACGGGTTCCATCCAATGAAACAGAATAACCAAAGCGATCATCTGTGTCTAATGTCTGATTAATATTCTTACCGCCGGTGTAGCCGTGCCCGATCATCCCGGCAAGAGAACCGCCGCTAAATGCGTTGTCACTGAAGGTATAGAGATAAACCTCTCCTGAATTCGATCGACTGTTGTTCGATCCGTCACCTGTCCATGCCCCTACGACGAGTCGATTTCCGTCTAAAGACACTCCGGTACCAAAATAATCTGAATTACCCAGGCTTTGGTTTATATTTTTACCGCCAGTGTAGCCGTCACCAATCATAGCCTCAAGCGTTGCCCCGCTAAAGGATGAATCCGTAAAAGAGTAAAGATAGACTTCGCCTGAGTTAGACCTGCCATTGTTGTTACCGTCACCAGCATAAGACCAGCCAGCTGAACCTACCGCTAAACGGTTTCCGTCTAATGAAACAGCTGCACCAAAACCATCGCTAGTATCTAGGCCCTGGTTAAAGTTCTTACCACCGCTGTAACCATGTCCCATCATTGCGGCCAGGCTGAAGGCCCCTGTTCCAACCCCTGAGGAAGTGATAGTGATATTTTTTGGATCAAGAAGCAGCTGTCCGCGTCGGTCATCGATACCGGTAAGAACTTTCGCCCCGAAGGTCAATGTGTCGGCTGAAGAAACCTCTACGAAACCGCCCGCACCTGTTTGAGTTCCCGGCTTAACATCCAATTGGCCAAATACTGCTGCCTGCTCATCAGCCCAGACAATGACGCGCCCGCCCGAACCATCAGTGCCCGTGGTTTTTGCCGCAACTTGGGAGGCATCCGTCATGAGAAGCGTTTGCGCGTTTTTAATTTCATCCACGGAAAGGTTTTTGCCGCCTTGATATTCACCACCTAAACGGATCGTGCCGCCTCCCTTTGTTCCGGAGGCATCGATGGTGTTGGATAAAAACTTGAGTGCGGATGCCGTAACATCAATACTTCCGCCCTTGCCGTCGGTACCTAGAGCAAAATATTTTCCGGATGTTTGAATTTCCTGCCGGGTAAAATGTTTAATCGAGCCTCCTGTTGCTCCTGTAACATCAAGCAATGCGTCCACATTTTCCCATGACCTTGAAAGGGTTTTGATATCGATGCTGCCGCCTTGGCCCGTGGTGCCCTGGGCCAGAATAGGTGCCGCAATGGAAAGGCCACCTGCTGTCAATTTAATATTGCCCCCGCTATCGCCGCTCACATCCATTTGTCCGCCTATGCTGAGCCAGTTGGCACCAACGATGGTGATGTCACCGCCTTTCGCGCCTTTGCCCCTGGCTTGAATCAGCCCCTTATCGATGGTGACACTTGCACCCTGTACAAAAATTTCACCACCCGAATCTCCCGAATTTTCTCCGGAAGCGTTTAATTTGCCCGCGATATTTACTTTCCCTTCATCTCCTCCACCGAGAAAAATTCGCCCATCTTTTTTGACAACCGTGTTCGCTTCTATCATCCCCTCCATATTGATGACATTTCTTATAATTTCGCTGGCGTTTCTAGCAGTCAGTATGGCCTGTCCCCCCTTCGCCTGGATGGAACCCGAGTTTGAGATCTGGTCGTTGATCAGGTTGCCGTCCTTGTCCAGAACCTGTCCCTGTACCGGTCTGTCGACGGTAAAAGCAATGAGCTCGTTTCCGATAAAATCGACGGTTACGGCTTCACCTGATGCGATACCCACCGTGCCCAGGTTTGCCACAACCACTCCCTTGTTATTGACCGATGGAGCAATCAAGGCAGCGAATTCGGAGGCATGGATCTTGCCCTCGTTTAATATCGCTGCCAACGGCCTGCTGGGATCCGAGGAGAATTTGTAGAGGCCATCTATAAAGTCCTGTTCAGATATTTTAAGGGTGCTTGCGATCAGGCTGGCCACGTTAATATTGGCAGTCGGCGAGATGTAGATACCGTTAGGATTACTTAAAACGATCTGGCCGTTTGCCGCAAGATTGCCTTCGACCACCGTTCGGCTGTTACCAAGAATATTGTTAAGAGCGGAGGAGTTGGAACCCGGCTGCAGGAAGATAACCGACTCATTGTTTCCTACACTAAAACTTTCCCAATTGATAACAATCTTGTCTGAGGTTTGAGTAACCGTCAGAGAGGGACCGGAACTTTCAATGGAACCCGCACCAGAGGAGATCACTCCGCCTTTAGGCAAGGCATACCCCAAGGTTGGAAACCCGCCAATCAGATAAACCAAAAAACCGATCAGGAAACGGGTTATTTTGTGCCTACGTCTGAGATCATAATCCAGCACACGAAACATGTTGAATATCCAAGGTGAAAAGATTTAAAAATCTTCTTCCACAAGGTCCCAACGGCAAATACTAAATACGATTTAAAATAAAATATTTAGACGGGAAAGATTCATAAAATACACGGACCTCCACCCTATAGTATAGTATAGTTTTGGTGAGTTATTTTGGCCAATCCGGAAAAACTCTCGAAGAAGGAATATAATACTTCTATATTTTTAAAGCCCGCACTAGATAACTTGTTGATAACGTTATGCCTTCATTGTCGCAAGATATTTCTGCCGTAACCATGGAAAAACGGAAATAATTGGATCTTTTTAAAACGATGGGTGTGAATCGGTGGTTTCCCGCTAAAAAGGAAAATTTAGATGAAGCGAGGCGTTAAGGGTTAACCAGAGAGATTTTTACAATACCTTGATTTTCAATAATTGATCATACCGTTTAGATAAATAGTTCCGTGGGAGCCATCGTCAGGCGCAATACTATTAAACACGGGTATGCCGTAAGTGAGCGCAAAACTGGCAGTGGGGCTGTTCTCATCTTTTTTCGGAACGTTAATTTTTATACCAGCCCCTGCCCCTGTGATGGCTTGGTCACCCTCTCCCGACTGTTTTTCACGGACAAAAACATGACCGTGATCCAGAAAGGAAATGAAGGAAACTATTTGACTAAGTTTTGGAAGGTCATTGTGCCATTTAATATCCCATGGAAACGGAACGTTATATTCTGCCGAAACATTAAACCCCATATCACCAGAGAAGGCAGACAGGGGATAGCCGCGAACCGTTCCCACCCCGCCGACTATGAACAGAAAAGGAGCAAGTGCTCGGTCATTGTTAACCTGCCCTTTAAATTTTAATATAAAGTAGCTGTTTAGGATTTTGGCGGATTGAAGTCGGGTTAGGTCGATATTGGCGGATAAAATTTCCCCGTGTCCTCCTGCTCTTGAAGCCAGAGCCCGGTTGGCATCTCCTTCACGCAGCCCCATCTGCAATTTTAAGTCGTAAAAGGTTCTGCCAAGATAAGAATCAGAAAAATTGCCTCCCAATCCTAAAGATATATTGGTCAAATTGTCCTTGCTGGTATTGGCTCCTTCCGATTCATTTTCGGCACTTTTAAAATCCAGTCCTGTTCTTGCCGAAAAACTAGCGGTCAGGCTTTTATAAAATAAATGGGAAACTTCCAGCCCAACAGTGGTTGAAGTTCCTCCGGCTGCCAGACTTTTAAGAGAGTCACCCAGTTCATTTTCCGTAAAGGTATAAGCCACTTTCATACGTGTCCCATATGAATTGATGGGAAAAGTATAAAAGGGACTATAGGCATCCTGTAGACTTGTACGCGTCCATCGGGCCGAAAACTGATCTCCCAAAGTGAAAATATTAGCGTAGGTCATATTAAATCCGGAACGAAAAGCTCCTGTAAAACGCGAGCCAAAGTTATCAGAATCAAAAGATACGTTATAGGGTCTTAACTCCGTAACATCCATAACCAAATCCGAGGTTCCGGGCAAGTCTCCGGGTTTCAATACTGCCCTGACTTTTACTCCCATAAGTTCGTTTAATTCAAGGAGTACCCGTTCTAAGGTTTGCTCTCTTAAAACCTTTTCTTCCTGAACCATCTTCATTCTTTGTTTAAACTTTTCTTCGCTTAGCTTTTTGTTTCCCTGAACGATGACTTTGTTGACCCTGCCCTCGGTTATAACCATTTCCACGATACCGTCTTTAACTTCTTGTTTAGGAATAAACGCGGTTGCCAAAAGGTACCCTTCACTAGCGTAAAAAGCGGAAACCTTATCGGCCATGATGGTTAGGGTGCCCAGGTTGATCTCTTTGCCTTCCCCCAAATCAACCAAGGGCATCAATATTTCATCACTAAAAATCGTGTTGCCGGTAAGCTTTATCTTCTTTACGAAAATTAAAGGCCCGGCATTGGGGTCCTTTCGAGTTTTGCGTGTCTTGCTGCTTTCGATGTACATTCCAGGGTCAGGTACTGGTTTAAACGGGCGAGATTGCTCAAGTGATTTTTCTATTATTCCGGACTGGCCTTCAAGGGGAACCTTTGTTTGAGCTAGCATCACCTCGGGTACTAAAACGCAACCGAGCGCAAGAAGAGGGCAGTAGATCAGAAAAACAAATTGTTTGTGTATGATGTGTCTCATCAAGTAATTCATGCCTTTTAATAAAAAAACACCACAAGCTGTTTATCGGCAGAATTTCATTAAAATGTGACATCAAATCCGCCAATAGAGCATTAAAAAACAGTTACGCAATGGAGAATGAACAAGGAAAAAATCTCCCCTTCAATAGATTTTGTTTTTAAGGTTAACCTTAGATGCAATTATTAAGCTAAAACCAGTAAACAGAACTTCTAGTTTTAGAAGCACGGCATTTCATCAAGAAACTTTCGAGATCTAATCATGGTTTTATCCTGAAGAAAAATACATCCCTGTTTTTGGGTCACCGTTTTCGCCTCTATCATGCCCTCCATATTGATGACATTCCTTATGAGGTTGCTAGCATTTCTGGCCGTCAGTATCGCCTGGCCTCCTTTTGCCTGCAAGGAACCGGTGTTTGAGATCCGGTTGTTGATTAGGTTCCCGTCTTTGTCAAGAACCTTGCCCTCTATCGGCTTGCTAACGGTAAAAAGAATAAGGTCATTTCCAACGAAATCAACAGTTGCAACCTCTCCGGATACCATACGGACCGAACCCAGTTTTGCCACTACCATCCCGTTTCTGTTGACCGATGGAGAAATCAATGCAGCGAAATCAGATGCATGGAATCTTCCCTTGTTTAAAACCGATGCCCTTGCCTTGCTTGGATCCTGGGGAACCGATTTGGGGGGAATGGATTGACGCAGTGATTTTTCAATTATCGCGGACTGGCCTTCAAGGGGAACCTCTGTCTGTGCTAACGCTGCCCGAGAAAAAGAATGTGACATTAAGCCCAGCATCAATAAAACAAAAGTGAATAAGAAAAGACCTCTATTACAATAAAAACTTTGCTTAAAATGCTCCATAAGTACAACTCCATTTATACAAGTACAATTCCATTTATACTTCTGCCGCAAATTTTGTTTTTAGTTAACCATAATTAAGAAAATAAGTTAGAAGAAGCACGGCATTCTATCAAAATAATTCTGATAGTTCTAATTATGGTTTTATGGGGGAATACAGATAATCAGAAATAATTTTAATGGCTGGATGGTAGAAATCTTGGGTTATTGAGAATCAGGCCATATATTTTTACTTTTTTACTTTGTACTGTGAACAATCGGTACATCTTTTGAAAAGACTCGGTATCCAAAGTCTCATCCATTAACATGGCCAGTTGGTGTGAAGTGATTGGGCTCATAGAGTTTTTCCCAAACATGGAGGTACCCATCCCAAACCAGTTTTCAGATATAAGTCCCTGATTGACCAAATGTGTGGTTCCTAAAGAGTATTTTTTTGCTTTTTTAAGAAAATATTGAGCAAGGTACACTGGAACACAGCGACCTATGGCTATAATTCTGGAAGGATTTTCCGCGGGATATATAAAGAGGCCTACTTTAGTATTTCCCATCTCCAAAAACTCTTTTTGAATATCTAGAAAATTTTTCTCATATTTTTTAGAAAGCCATGCCTCGACTTTTACTTTATTATTTGTTGCCAAGCAATCCTCTTTCGCAAAACTCAGATTAACTGTGTTAAAAAGAAAAAAGGCTGAAATGTATAAACAGGAAAATAAAAATTTCATTTAATTCCTTCGGAAAGTTTGACTTAAAACCTGGCTGCCATTTTTCCATAAGGACACGATATAATCTAGCTATAATTTCGGTAAAACCGACTACAAAATTTACCTAAAGCTTGATCCAACCTTTTTTTTTGCCATTTCTCCAGGTAATTTTTGTCCACTCGCCTTTAATATTAACAAGATAAATCTTTGTACCTGTTTTAAGACGATTACAGATTTCCCCGTCAGGTTTAAGATGTACAGTGAAGGATTTTTTCAAAAATATAAAATCGTTTTCTTTCATCTTATGATTATCATAAGGGAACATATTCCAAAGGACGGGAATGACCAATGTTTAAATCTAGTTTAACAAGGGTTTCAATTAAAAATAATGTTGAGCGAGAATCAATTTCTTATAAGAAGTAACTTCAGGGGAAATTGAATGCCAATTTCAGGAATATGAAGCCGGTAAAATAATTAGCTAAGGTAAAGGCTGAGAATATGTACACAAACTTTTTACTCAAGGTTCCGTAAACGGAGTTTAGTAAATTCAAGATACCTGCGTGCTGCAACAAAATCGGGTTTAAGCATTAAAGCTGTCTTGAAATAATGAAGAGCCTGTTTAATCTCTCCTTTTTTAAGCAGAACGACCCCGAGATTATAATGCGCGGAAGTCAAGTTAGGGTTGAGCTTAATAGCTATCTTGTATTGAGAAATTGCTTCCTCGGTCTTTCCGTTAGCAAACAGAGCAATCCCGAGATTGTAATATGGTTTGATGAGGGTAGGCTTGAGCTTAATAGCCATCTTGTAATGAAAAATAGCTTCCTCATATTTTTCCTCAGAAAACAGCGCTATCCCTAAGTTGTTATGCACTATTGCGAGATTAGGGTACTTTTTATCTGTTACTTTTATGGTATGTTTGAAAATTGTGATAGTGTTTTTCCAGTGGCTCACTTGCTCCCGCGTTGTGATCATTAATGCCAAGATCACTATACCTGCTGAAACAGCCAACACCCTTTCTTTGTAGCGCCACTTTGATATAAGTTCTGGTAATCCCCAAGCAATAATGATGAATATTCCTATTAAGGGCATATAAGAGTAGCGGTCTGCCATTACTGAACCAGGCCAACCCCCACCAGCCGGTACAATTCCAATGACAGGTACAAAGGTTCCAAGATACCAGAACCATCCAACCGCAAGGTAAGGCGCCTTTCTAATAAGCCTGATTGAAATAATGGTAATGCCCGCCAAAGCTATGCTACACAATATTCCTTTCCATATAGTATCTCCAGGATAGGGATAGAAAAAAGCCAGGTTCTCTGGCCATACCACCCTTCTTAAATATTCCATATAAGATACTATTGCGTTGATGAGGCGTTCAGAAAACGGAAGGAGCTCTGTATAATTTCCGTTTTCTTGGAAACGTTTTTGAGCGATAACAGTTAAAATGCTAAAACCAATGGTGAGTAAAAATAAGGGGACTTTTTCGAGCACAAGTCGAAAGATTTCCGATTTCTTAGCGGTGTTTTTTTCTGAAGCTTCATTATTATCTCTTACTTGTCCCAGTTTCAAGCGGCCTATGGGCCAATAGTCCAGTAAAAGAAGCGCAAATGGTAAGGTGACCAACATGGATTTTGACATCAAGCCCAGGCTGAAAAATAAAAAAACTAAACCATAACTTTTGACGGTAAGCTTTTCGGAATAATGGATATAAGCCCACATAGTTAGTAACAAGAATAAAGTGCTCAGAACATTTTTACGTTCTGCTGCCCATGCAACCGACTCAACACTTAGGGGGTGGAGCGCAAACATGGCTGCTACAAATGCGCTTCGCCAAATTGCTCCGGTCATACGATAGAAAACCGAAAAAAGTAATAGAGAATTAGCTATATGAAAAAACAAATTGGTCAGATGGTGACCTTTTGGGTGGAAACCATAAAGTTGGAAGTCCAACAGGTGTGATAGTAAAGTCACAGGAAACCAAAATGATCCGTCAAAAGTAGTAAATGCCCATTTGATATTTTCAATGGTAAACCCCTTTGAGTAAGCCTCAAGGCAGCAGTATATTGTGTCATCCCAATTAGTAAACTCATGGTCTGCGACTTGGGAGTAAATACAAAATGTTGCTATCATCAAAAAAATAAAGATTACAACTTTTACTCGAGCATCTTTCATAACAGAACCTGGAATAATTTGAATTTGTCGGGCTCTTACAATAAGAAGGAAACAGCAGCAAGATAAGGGCTTGCGAAGTGCTCAAGGGATCCCTCGCTTAACAGATAGGCATCCCAAACTTAAAGGTTAAGGTTGAGAATTTATTAAGAAACCTTTTTACTTAAGTGCCAATAACCGAACAGAGCAAACCTAATCTCAGTGCGTCGCAAAACTGAGAATGTAAAAAGCCCGTGGTTCTGAGAAAAATAAGACCTTTTTTCTCAACCCCACGGGCTCAGTTCACCTAATTGTTTATTGACCAGATCCACCGTGACTGCCCATCGGAGGCATTCCGCCGTGGCTACCCATCGGAGGCATTCCGCCGTGGCTACCCATCGGAGGCATTCCGCCGTGGCTGCCCATCGGAGGCATTCCGCCGTGGCTGCCCATCGGAGGCATTCCGCCGTGGCTACCCATCGGGGGCATTCCGCCGTGGCTGCCCATCGGAGGCATTCCGCCGTGGCTGCCCATCGGAG
>CAZMXD010000002.1:34122-36685 GCA_964570185.1 uncultured Nitrospina sp.
CTATGGTCGCCCATTGGAGGCATTCCGCCGTGGCTGCCCATCGGAGGCATTCCGCCGTGACTACCCATCGGAGGCATTCCGCCGTGACTACCCATCGGAGGATTATTTCCGGGCTCACCGCAGCAAGGGATTGCATTGGGATCACCGGCAACGCAGGCCGGATTAGGATCGCATTGCCCACAACAAGTTCCCGAAGTAGGATCGCAGGCTGGATTAGGATCGCATTGCCCGCCAGTGGCTATGCCACCGTGATTACCCATGGGGGGCATCCCACTTTGGGCACTAACATTTTGCCCAAGCAAAATAAGCAAACCCCCCATAGTTAAAAAACAAAGTAACTTTTTCATAGGATTCTCCTTATACCCCGTAATTTTTAACTAGTAATCTAATGGTTCTCTAACTATTGTATTTGATCATCAAAACCTACTCCTCTCTTCTTATTATGTCAATATCAAAGATATCTAAAATGACCAAAAATACAATTGTTCGGATTTTATAAACAAGCTTTTTTATTTAAGTTTCTGTAGCCGCATAAGAGCAAATTCAAGATAATCACGAGCCCCAATAAAATCTGGTTTAACCCTTAAAGTTTCCCTGAAATGGTGAACTGCTTCTTTCATCTGTCCTTTTTGAACCAGAGCAAGTCCAAGATTATAATGCGCGTTTGTGAAGTTAGGGCTGAGCTTGATAGCCATCTTATAATAAGAAATAGCTTCCTCATTCTTCTTTTTAGCAAAAAAGGCTATACCGAGGTTGTAATATGCCTTGGTATGGAAAGGATTGACTTTAATAGCCATCTTGTAATGAGAAATAGCTTCCTCATTCTCCCCTTTAGCATACAGAGCTATACCTAGGTTGTTATATATTCCTGCAAACTTGGGGTACTTTTTCTCCGTTACCATAATGGCATGCTCGAAAATTGTAATACTGCTCTTCCAATGACTAACTTGTTTCCAAGTTGTTATCATTAATATAAAGATTATTATTCCTGCTGAAACAGACAACAACTTTTCCTTGTAGCGCCATTTTGATATAAGCTCTGGAACTCCCCACGCAACAATAATGAATATTCCAATTAAGGGTATATAAGTAAAGTGGTCTGCTATTGACTGTCCTCCTACCTGGACAATTCCAATTGCGGGTACCAAAGTTCCTAGATACCAAAACCATCCAACCGCGAAATAGGGTGTTTTTCTAAGGAGCCTGATTGAAATTATGGTAATGCCCACCAATGCTATGCCACATAATATTCCTTCCAACAGAGGCAAAGTATTTCCGGGATGGGGATAGAACACAGCTAATTTCTCTGGCCACAACATCTTTCTTAAATATTCCATATAAGAAACTATTCCGTTGGTAAGGCGTGTAGAGAACGTCAGGTTCTCCGAAAATCGCATTAATCCTTCATTTTTGAAAACGATAAAAGTCACAATGCTGAGACCTGTTGCAAGTAAAAATAAGGGGATTTTTTCGAATATAAGTCGAAAGACTTTTGATCTCTTAGCCGTGTTATTTTCAAAAATTTCGTTGCTGTCAATTTCCTTGCCAAATTTCAATCGCCTCAAGGGCCAATAATCCAGTAAAAGAAGCGCAAATGGTAAAGTGACTAACATAGATTTTGACATTAGCCCCAACGTGAAAGATAAAAAAACCAGGCTATATGTTTTGAAATTAGGTTTTTCGACATAATTGATATAAGCCCACATGGTTAGTAACCAGAATAAAGTGCTTAGTACATTTTTACGCTCAGATATCCATGCTACTGACTCAACATTTAAGGGATGCAGTGCGAATATGGCTGCGACAAATGCGCTCTGCCAAATTGCCCCTGTCATGCGAAAGAGAACTAAAAACAGTAATAGGGAGTTAACTATATGGAAACACAAATTTGTCAGGAGGTAACCTTTTGGATTTAATCCATAAAGTTCATAATCCAGAATGAATGAAAGCATTGTTACCGGGAACCAACCCCCAAAGTGCGCTTTAGTAAATGCCCATGAAACACTTTCATTGGTAAACCCTGTTTGCACATTCAAGTTATTCGTTATGTAAATATCATCATCAAAAATAATAAAGTCATGGTCTTTAACTTCCGAGTAAATAGAAAGCGTCGCTATTATCAGAAATCCACAGATTAAAACTTTTTGCCGAATGTAATCCATAGCGGAATATAGGGAGGTTAGAATTTGCCGAACTATACCATAGGGATAAATTATGTTTTTTACAGGGATTGAAAAGAACCAATTGCTTTCAGATGTGAAGACAAAGGCAATAAGTTAATATCGAGCGCATCCGCCGCCGTCGCACTTATATCATTACTAATTTTCAAAAAAGATCGTATAAAGCCCGGTCCTATAGAAACTCAAAACTTGTCTTTATAAAAAGAGTAAATTATTGATTTATATTTGATTATTTGGTATAAAGAGGTGCTTGATCTTCGCGGGAGTCCATTGAAGGTTCCTTCTCTTTCTTCCCCAACTTACCCCGCTGTAACTTCAATGGTATTTTCGCCCACATATCCCTTTTATTTAAGGAGAATAATATGGTTGACCAAATGATATCT
>CAZMXD010000003.1:0-34983 GCA_964570185.1 uncultured Nitrospina sp.
CCACGAAAGTTGTCAATTTCGCGAGAAAGTAAGTAAATCCGCATATCTTTTTCAATATCCTGAGAAAGAAAAAACTTTGTCAACAATGACTCATTAAACGTCGAGGCAACTTCTGCAACAAAAATTGTGTAATCTGAATACAAATAAGGCTGGTTTTTTCTTGAATAAAGGGAATGCATGGAATGGCCAGCTTCGTGAGCCAAGGTGTAAACACTATTAATATTATCCTCTTTATAGTTCATAAGAATAAACGGGTTTGAATCGTAGCAACCAGAAGAATAAGCGCCGCTTCTTTTCCCCTTATTTTCGTAACGATCCGTCCATCTATCTTGCAAAAGACCTTTGCTCATCAGATCAGTATATTCTACGCCTAAAGGTTGCAGGGCTGTCTTGATTTTTTCAACAGCGTCTTCATAAGGCATGTGCCATTTAATATTTTTGACTAGCGGCACAGAACAGTCATAGATATGAAGATCCTCAAGGTCTAACAAACGTTTTCTTAAATTAAAATACTTATAAAGAGGCTTTAGGTTTTCATGGACTGATTCAATTAAATTATCATAAACCTCTGTATTAATATTTTCAGAAAATAGCGCTTTATCTCGATAACCCCCGTAATTTCTGGATCGCGAATAAAATAAATCTTTTTTCACGCTCGAGGAAAGCAAAGAAGAATAAGTAAAACGATGCGATTGATAACCCTTGTAATAAGTATGAAAGGCATCTTTTCTTAACCTGCGATTATAGCTTTGCATCAGACTCTGAAAATTACCATGAGTTAAAGTTATTCGCTCACCACTTTCACCCTCTATTTCTCCAAGTTGCAGATCTGCATTATCTAACATATCAAATGCATCCCTCGCGGCCCTCCCCATTTCTCCGGATGCCGCAAGAAGTTTTTCTTCCTTATCTGTCAAGGTGTGTTCGCGATAACGTAAAATCTGCTCAAGGTGAAATTTATAAAATAGCATGTCCTTCTCTTTTAAAAACCCTGATATTTTCTCTTGCGAAATATCCATGATCTCGGGACGTATAAAGCTCGATGCGCTGCCTGCTTCGTTGAGTAGTCTCATCACCTTTTCAAAATTTTTCTGGTAAAAACTATTGGTTTTATCTTCGTCATTTTTCAAATGCGCAAAGGTATATAGTTTTTCAATCCGTCTCGAAAAACTTATATCAAACTCAATACATTCTTTAAGCTTTAAATACGATTGTGAAAGCGTACCTTGAAAACTGGCATATTGCGATAAATCGGCTTCTAATAAATTAAAATCATTTTCCCAATCTTCGTTAGATGGATAAAGCCCTGACAAATCCCACTGGGATTGTTCGGGAATCTCATCTCGTGTCAGAGTATCTGTTTTAGCATCCATAAGATTTGGAAAGGCGAGGGAAGTTCAGTTCCCATTGGGAGGTTAACATAAAGCTTGTTCTATAGTTTTCAAATGAATTTGAAGCTTTGCCTGCTTTTCAGAAAGAGCTGTCTTCCTTTGTTCATCTTTTTCGATAACTTCAGCAGGCGCTTTCTTTACGAAATTCGGGTTGGATAGTTTCTTACTTAGAAATATGAGGTCTTTTTCAATTTTTTTCAACTCTTTTTCTACCCGATTATGTTCTTCTTGAAAATCCATCATCCCTTCGAGTGGAATAATCAGGTCCATACCGCCTAAAACCGAAGAGGCGGATACCTTGGGTTTTTCGATATTTGGACCCGTTTCTAACTCCTCAACACGGGCTAATTCCTTTATATACAAGCTCTGATCTTGTAAAGTTTTTTGTATTTCATCGTTCTGGGTCTTAACTAAAACCTTTAATTTTAATCCAGGGTTTAGATTCATCTCGCCACGAATATTTCGAATTCCCGTAATGACTTCCATTACTAATGTCATTTCTTTTTCTACAAATTCATGAATATGCGATTTCCTAAACTCAGGAAACGCACTAACCATAATACTCTCTCCATCCTGAGGCAACTTTTGCCAAATCTCTTCTGTAATAAATGGCATAAACGGATGCAAAAGCTTAAGCGCAGAATCTAGAACATGTATCAACACATTTTGTGCGGCAATCCTTTCAGGCCCAGGATTTGACAATTTAGATTTAGCAAGCTCTATATACCAGTCGCAATATTCGTTCCAAATAAATTTATAAATAGTCAAAGCAACTTCATTAAAGCGAAATGCTTCAAGGGATTCATTTACCTCTTTCGTTGCCCGGTTTAACCGACTCAAAATCCAGCGATCAGCCGTGGAAAAACTGGCTTTTTCATCCAGTAAGCACGAGCCTTTATAATCATCCAGATTCATGAAAACAAATCGCGAGGCATTCCAAAGTTTATTACAGAAGTTGCGATAACCTTCGATACGATCCTCAGCCAATTTGATGTCTCTTCCCTGTGCCGCAAAAGCCGCAAGAGTGAAACGTAAAGCATCCGTTCCGTATTGCTCCATCACTTCCAAAGGATCAATCACATTGCCTTTCGTCTTACTCATTTTCTGTCCTTCTGCATCGCGTATTAGGGCATGAATATAAACATCGCGAAAGGGGACTTCACCCATAAACTTGATACCCATCATGATCATTCGCGCAACCCAGAAAAAAAGGATATCGAATCCAGTGCAAAGAACCGATGTCGGATAAAAATATTGCAGGCTTTCCGTTTTTTCCGGCCAACCTAAAGTCGAAAAAGGCCAGAGAGCAGAACTGAACCAAGTGTCTAACACATCCGTTTCCTGAATCAAGTTTTTTGATGCACAATACGAGCAAGAATCAGGGGCTTCCCTTGCCACCACTATTTCACCACAAGTTTGGCAATTCCAAGCTGGAATCTGATGTCCCCACCAAATTTGCCGAGAAATACACCAGTCGCGTATATTTTCCATCCATTCAAAATAGGTATTTTCCCAAAACTTCGGAACAATTTTTATGCTGCCATCTCGCACCGCTTTCATAGCAGGCTCGGCGAGAGGCTTAGCTTTCACAAACCATTGCTTAGATAAATAAGGCTCTACCACTGTTCGACATCGATAGCAATGGCCCACGGAATGGTTTAAATCTTCAATTTTTACCAGTACCCCAGAATCTTTTAAATCACCAACTAATTTTTTTCTGCATTCAAACCTGTCCATACCCTCATAAGTAGAACCAGCTAGGGAATTCATAGATCCATCGGGGTTCATAACATTTATAGTTTCCAACTGATGTCGTTTTCCTAATTCAAAGTCGTTTGGGTCATGGGCAGGCGTCACTTTCAGCGCACCAGTACCAAAAGTTGTATCCACATAGTTATCTTCGATCAATGGGATTTCACGATTCAAAATAGGTAGGACAAGATTTGCGCCTTTAAACTGATGATAGCGCTCATCACTAGGGTTCACTGCAACTGCTGTATCGCCCAACATAGTTTCGGGTCGCGTAGTGGCTATAATTAGAAAAGCTTCACTCTCTTTAAAAGGATATCTTAAATGATATAAATGCCCTGGCTCTTCTTTATGTTCTACTTCCAAGTCAGAAAGCGCAGTATGGCAACGCGGACACCAGTTGATAATATAGTCGCCCTTATAAATAAGACCTTCTTCATATAAAGTAACGAAAACTTCCCGAACCGCTTTCGACAAACCCTCATCCATTGTAAAACGGTCGCGCTCCCAGTCCAACGAGCACCCGAGTTTTTGCAATTGCTTATTGATAGTACCGCCAAATTCATCTTTCCATTCCCAAATACGTTCGATAAAGGGTTGCCGACCTAGCTCCTGCCTGTTGGTTCCTTCTTGGTGTAGTTGCCTTTCGACTACATTCTGAGTAGCAATTCCAGCATGATCAGTACCTGGCTGCCACAAAGCATTAAAACCTTGCATTCTTTTCCAACGAATAAGGATGTCTTGAAGGGTGTTATTGAAAGCATGACCGATATGCAACCGGCCGGTAATATTGGGCGGGGGAATGACTATTGAAAAAGCAGGACACTTCCTGGTTTCATCTGCATGGAAAAAATTCTTTTCTTCCCAAAATCGCCCCCAGCGTTTTTCCACTTCACTGGGTTCGTATTGTTTATCTAATTGAATCATTAAAAAATCACTTGCAACAGAAAACCTGGAAGTCCATTCTGATCGTGGAAAATATATCCTGTCATTCCGAAGGGAGCTAAAAATTAATTTACGGGAGAGAGCTTTTTACCAAAAAATTACAAATAAAGAAAGAGATTAACTTCGTTTAATTTTGTCAATTTCTTCGCGAATCACGGATCGGGCAATATCTGGAACCATTTCTCTAACAACCTCTCTAACAATTTTTATAATTATTGCTGACATCCCAGAAACCTCTTTCTGCAACGAAGTATCCAACGATTTTTCCAGAATTTGACAAACCTGCTCTCCGGTAACCTGAATAAAACGATCATTATTTTCAAAGTCCATTTCCTTAAAATGTGAATCCTTATAACGGGCTGAACCAAGGGAGGACGGGTCGGTCATGGAATTAATATTTTCTTGAATTTCATCAGCAGTATGAGGACGTCTTTCTTTATTAGAAAAAGCACTTGGAGCCATTCTTTCTAGAAGATCTTCTGGCTCCGGAACAATGCTTTGTAAATTCGATATCTCTGATTCTTTCATTTCGGAATTAGCCGCCATTTTTGATTCCCCAGCCACAATTTCTTTAAAAGCCGAATCTAGATCCTCGAGGTTCTCCGCCTTTCTGTCCTGCACCTCTGCATAAACTTCAAAGTCATCCTCAAAACTTTGTTCTTCTTTCACATTCTCTTCGGCTTCAAAAGCAGGTTGAGCAACCTCCCTTTCCTTGTGAAATTCAACCGCTTGAATCGTCTGTTCCAACATATCTGTTTCGGGGACAACAGGCTCTTCCTTCACTATTTCGTCTTTTTCCTGCATAAAGCTATCCGTTTTTTCTGTCAAATCATTCATCTCGGTGGAGTCGACAGAGAGTTTTTCAACAGATTCCAACAACTCTTCAAGGCTGGGTTCTTCATCTAATTCCTCATCTTCATCAGGAATCCTTTCAGACAGAGCAGGTTCATTTTCGTCAGTAGTATCGTCTTCCATGACCCTTGTTACCATTTGAACTATATTATCGGATTTGAAAGGTTTGGAAATATGATTTTCTGCCAAGCATTCCTTAAACCGTACTTCGTCAAAATCTTCAAAGTCACTGGCAAGAAGCAGTACTTTTATACTTGCCAGATCAGGAGAACTTTTTATTTTCTTGCTCAACTCGAATCCAGTGAGCCCGGGCATATCAACATCCGCCAAAACTATATCTGGTTTAAAATATGGAATTTTATCAAAAGCCTCTTGCCCATTTCCTATACCTTCTACTTCTACATCCTCATTTGCAAAAGCCATTGCAACAATTTTCTGAATCGTAATACTATCGTCAGCAACTAGAATTCTTAGTGCCATAAATACTTACCTTAAGATTTTTAGAAGTGATGAAACTAACTGCTTTCTAGCAAGATAAACCCACATAACTTCGGTCTGCTAACAGCATATATGCAATAGGAACTGTAACATCTATAGAATTAATGTTCATCGACCTGCAGAGTCCAGCGTCAAGGGAGGAGCATTTGTCTGGGGCGATTGCAAAGCCCTAATATATAGAACCAGTGCCCAGTTTATTATTTTTTGCCCGTCAACTGCAAATTTTAATTCGCTAAGTAGTGCGATCTCAACAATTTAATTATATCATATTTTCAAAGAACATAATAAAATTAAAGACTGGAAATTCAAACGGTTAATTACCATTTCGAAGATTAAAAAAAATCTATTATCGGAAAACCTTAATTTTAAAAATTTGTCGTTGCTTAGGAGAAACCTTCGCCTTGATTCTTTTTTATCTGGGTAGACATTCGAAATTTTCTCATTGGAGTGCATTTTTTATTTTCTGGATTTTTCTGGCATTCCCCTTTCCCTCTTTTGCCCTTTATCTTCAACTCGATACAATCGTTGATGTAAAAACTAATTTCAGCGACGGTTGTGCCTCGATAAAAGATATTGGAAATCAATCTGAAAGACTAGGAATTGACGCTGTCATTTTTGGTGACTATGCCAGAAATTCCATTGAATTCGGAGTCAAACCCTTTGAGCGTGTTTTTAAAAAAACTACGGAAGGACCTTCAGTACTTGAACGCGGTGCTTCTGGATTTATTTCTGAAATCAATGATAACGATCGTCAGATAAAAAAAACACTTTTAATACCAGGAGTCGAAACCTCCCCTTTTTATTATTGGAGCGGTAGTAATTTTGACAAAAACCTTACGGCCCATAATTGGGATAAACATCTGCTTATTGTAGGATTGCGCGCAGCATCTGAATATGAACAGTTGCCTCTCCAAAACAGTAATTTTTCCTTAAATTATACCGAACCACTATTAAACCAATTCATCATATTGGGATTCTTGTGCATGATGGCTTTGGGTGCCGTTTACAAAGGATACGCCAGATTAATTACAGTTCCCATGATGATTTTATTTGTCTTATTAACCATCAACAACCATCCTTTTCGAAGCACTCCTTTCGATGCTTATAACGGTGATCAGGGGCTAAAGCCTTATCAAAATCTGATTGATTACGCCAACTCGAAAGAGGCATTGGTGTTCTGGAATCATATGGAAAACACTTCTGGTATTCGTCAATATGGGAGTGTAAATTTAGAAACGCTTCCCTATCCTGACGACTTACTGAAAACAAAAAACTATACAGGGTTTCAAGTGGTCGGAGATAACCCGATTCAACAGGCTGAAGCAGGACAACAATGGGATAAGGTGCTTATGGAATATATTCAAGGTCAGCGTAATCAACCAGTTTGGGGTTACGGAAGCAATGACTACCTTTGCGAGGAACAGAATGGCGATAAATTGGGCTCGGCAAAAACAATATTGCTTGTGCGCGAAAAAAATCGTGACGCTCTTTTAAATGCCATGAAAAAAGGCCGAATGTATGCGGTCCGACAATCTGATGACAATCGCCTGTCCCTCGATGAATTTATTGTCGAAGACCAAAAAACTGGACAACACGCAACCCTTGGACAAGAACTGACATCCACCGATTTTCCCGCTGTAAAAATAAAACTCAGATCTCTCAAAGGTGGAAACAAAACTGCGCAAATCCAAATCATCCGGAATGGGGCGCTTGCTAAACAGGAGACGGTATCTTTACCCTACGAATTAACGTGGCGAGATGTAGGCAATCCAAAAGAGAAAAAAGCCTATTACCGAGTCAAGGCCTCGGTTAATTCAATGGATCACCTGGTATCTAATCCGATATTCGTGAAATTTTCTGATTCACCAGGTGAAATAGTTGCATCCCTGCCTGAATCGACAGAGCAATTAGCACCCTCGCCTAATATGAGAATACCAGCTATATCTAAACCTTCCCCACCGCAAAATATTCCTATCCAACCACCAACTATGCAAAAATTTTCTGGTACGAAGACCATGGACAAAACGGAAGTATCTGCGATTACAATGCCAGAGATTTCTACTCCCATCCACAAGCAACGAGTTGTTAATCCTCCCAAGCAACCCATTCCTCCTGATGAGATAATGACAAAAACTTCTCGCCAAAACGTGCGTTCCCCAGAAAATTCAAAAAAGCTTTTAAAAGTAGTGGTAGATGGAGTTGCGCTTCGAAAAGGTCCCGGAACAGTTTTCCCAAAAATTATCAATTTGAATAAGGGAGCTGAAATTGAGTTTGTTCGCCGCACCAATATTGAATTTAACAGTAAGAATTGGCTGGTTGTAAAACGCGGAAACCGTTCCGCGTACATTTGGGAAGGTGTCGTCCAATGGGCTCATCCCTCCAAGAACACAAAAAAATAACGAAATCATTCTTTCCAACTCGACCTTTAATGTTTTTGAATCTGCTCAATAGAAATTGTTAGTTGATCCCATTCTTTCATCAAAGCTTGTTCTGTTTTTTTAAGATCCCTCTGTTGTTTCATTGTTGCAATTAAACGATCTTTCTGATCCGCCTCATAAATAAGAGAATCGGCAAGTTTCGAATGTAGTTGTTCGTTTTCCATCATCAAAGCTTCCAAACGGCTCTCAACTTCTGCCAAACGTTTCTCTAGCGGCTTTAATTGTTTATAGCGCAAGTTGCGTTCTTCTGCTTCATTCCGTTTTCTTTCCTTTACCAAAGAAGAAATGCCAGGAGTATTTTCTCCGATACCCTTCATCTTTTTTACTTCTGGCTTTTCCTTGATCTTAGCTTGCTCATATTCGCTATAGTTTCCGTCGTATTCCCTTACTTTCCCATCCATTATCTCCCAAACCCGATTAACAAAACCGTCCAGAAAAAACCGGTCATGCGAGATGATCACCAGGCTTCCCTCATAATCAGCCAGCACTGCAGCGAGATGCTCACGAGAACGAATATCAAGATGGTTGGTCGGTTCGTCCAAAAATATCAAAGAGGGGGGTGCCGAAATATCGATATCCGCCGACAAGGAAACCTTATTATCCGATGCGGCATTACCGCAAAGCATTCTTGCCAAAGACAAACGAGATTTTTCTCCTCCCGACAATATTGAAACTTTTTTTTCCACATCATCTCCTGAAAACAAAAATGCGCCTAGAATATTTCTTTGCTGGGTTCGTAATAAGCCCGGAGCCGACTCCTGCAACGATTCTAAAACAGTATGATTGAAATTTAGTGTTTCTTCTTGGTGCTGTGCGAAATAAGATCGACGCACTTTAACACCTAACTTCACCTCTCCGCTATCCGGCATAAGTACTCCCGCCATCATTTTTAATAACGTTGATTTTCCAGCTCCATTTTCCCCTGTCAAAGCTACTTTCCACCCCCGTTCTAAAGTTACCGAAAAATTTTCATAAATCTTCAAAGCATCGTAACTTTTATTGACCTTTTGCAATTCCAAAACCATTCGTCCGGTTCTAACAGGTTGAGGAAACCGAAAATGGATGGCTTGACTATTTTGTTCTATAGTTTGAACCCTCTCCATCTTATCCAGCATTTTGATGCGGCTTTGCACCTGAGCCGCTTTCGTGTTTTTGGCTCGGAACCTTTCAATGAACCGCTCTACTTCTGAAATCCGTCGCTTCTGGTTTGCCGCTTCAGATTCTAATTGTTCTTGTTTTTCTTTTTTTAATCTTTCATAGTCATCATAATTCCCAGAATAAACCGTGAGAGTTCCATGATCCAATTCAAAAATACGTGTGGTTAAAGTATTTAGAAATTTTCTGTCGTGGGAAATTAAGAGGACACTGCCTTCATAAGAAAGAAGAAAAGATTCAAGCCAGATTACCGACTGTAAATCAAGATGATTAGAGGGTTCATCAAGGAGAAGGATATCCGGACTTTGAAGTAAAATTCGGGATAATTCCACCCGCATTCGCCAGCCTCCGGATAGCTGATCCAAGGATTTAGCCCACTCGCCAGGTTTAAACCCCAATCCCTGTAAAATTATTTTTGCTCGCGTTTCCCGATCATAACCGCCTAGCCGTTCAAACTCATGCTGTAATTCGCCATACCGGTCTTGAAAATTCTGATCGGCTTCCAACTTTTCCATTTCTTTTTTTAGCAGCATGAAATAGGGGTCTCCAAAAATTACTCTTTCCAGCAGAGTCTCTTTGCCTCCCGTATAATCCTGTTCTAACAAACCATAACGCAAACCTTTCCTTAAAGTAACTTGTCCGGAATCAATGCTTTCCTTTCCAACAATGACTTTGAATAAGGTGGTCTTTCCGGTACCATTTTCGCCTATCAAACCGACTTTTTCCTTCGGTCGCAAATGAAAACTCACATCCCGGAAAACAATTTTTGAGCCAAACTGTTTATTTAATTTTTCAACAAAAACCAAGTGTTGTCCTCGATGCAATGGGATTTCTTATTTCTGAGCTAATAATATTGCGGTTCTATGAGATTTAGAAAAGCCCCAGTTTAAAAACCAACCTTTTCGAATTTCTTTAAGATAAAGTCTTAAGTTTCGGGTTAAAGGCTTCCCGCAATCCCTCTCCACACAAATTAAATGCCAGAACAACCAAAAGAATTGTAATCCCTGGAATGAATGTTAGCCATGGCGCATCAAAGAGAAAATTTTTACCGTCCGATAAAATATTTCCCCATGTCGCATCTGGTGGTTGAACACCAAAACCCAGAAAACTTAAAGCCGACTCAGTAAGAATGGCCGATGCCACACCCAAAGTTGCGGAAACTAAAACGGGAGCAATAGCATTGGGAACCATATGTATAAATATAATGCGCCACTCAGGAATAGCTTGACTTCGAGCGGCAGTAACAAAATCGAGATCGCGAAGAGATAAAAATTCGGCCCTTACAAAACGAGCTGTGCCCATCCAACTAGTTAGGCCGATCACAATCATGATGTTATAAATACTAGGTGGCAATAATGCTACGACCGTGAGAATTAAAAAAAAGGTTGGGAAACAGAGCATTATATCTACAAACCGCATGATTATCGTATCAATGGTAATGAATCCTAACTTTACTCGTCCGTAGTATCCTGCAATTCCTCCAAAAAATATTCCCACTGTTAACATGATCCCAACAGCTACAAATCCAACACTCAGCGACACAGAGGTTCCTTCCAACATGCGAGCGAAAACATCACGCCCCAACTCATCAGTACCAAGCAGATAAACTCCTAATGTTGGCCCGTCTTCTTTTGGAGTTATCGTGCTTGTAAATACAGTTAAAGGTGGCAAAAACTTTTCGGATAAACGGACTATTTTAGGATCGAAGATAACAATGTACTGGGTAAAAACTTTTCCAAAAAATGCTAATAAGAACATAGACATGAGAGACCAAAAGCTGCCATAAGCGATTCGGTTACGCTTGAAAATATCCCAGCGTTCCCGAAATAGACCTTTTGAAGAAGACAAAGTATCTTTTTCCGAAGTTGTTATGGAACCATTCATGCCATTTTCCTTAAAACTTTATGCGTGGGTCTACAACGGCATAAAGAATATCTGAAACCAACGTGCCCACCAGCACCAGAACGGCCGTCATAAAATTCAATGTCAAAATTATTGGAAAGTCTCTTGCCATGATAGCTTCAAAGCCTAATCTTCCCATTCCAGGCCAAGAAAAAATCTGTTCAAAAATCACGGAACCTCCTATAAGACCGGGAATAGTCAGACCAAACATTGTAATAAATGGCAATAAAGCGTTTCGTAGGCCGTGACGGTAAATAACTTGTTCTTGGGGCAATCCTTTTGCACGAGCAGTGCGCATATAGTCTTGGTGAATAACTTCTAACATTTGTGATCGGACATAACGCGATAAGACTGCCGTACCCGCTATAGCAGACATCAAAGCTGGAATGGTCAAATGCCATATTCGGTCCATGGACCGAAATAAAAACGAGGCTCCCTCCAATCCAAATGTTCTCATCCCCAATACAGGTATATTGAAAGTATTCACCATAAAAATGATAACTAAATAGGATAGAAAAAATCCGGGCACGGAAATCAAGGCATAGGAAATGAAAGTGCTGGTTCTATCAAATCTCGAATCACGGTGAACTGCGGCTCGGATTCCAACAGGAAATGCCAAACACCAAGTTATTAAAGTTGCTATGATAAATAGAGGCAATGAATTAAGGAAAGCTTTCCAGATTTTTTCTATAACCGGCTGATTATCTTTAAATGATTTTAGTTCACCGGTAAATAAATCTTTTACCCAATAGATATACTGAATATGCAAAGATTCATCCAGATGGAATGCGGCACGAATGCGCTTGATGTCTTCTGGTTTCATACGTGGGTTTGAGGGGTCTACCAGAGCGGGTTCGCCAGGCGCAAGATGAACAATCGCATGTGAAATAATGGATATAAATACAAGCAGGATGACTCGCTGCCATATATTACGCAAAATAAAATTGACCACTATTGCCTCTTCCGCCTGCAAAAAGTTATACTTTCTTACATGAATATTTTACAACTCAGCCACTATCTGGACAACCTATTGGAAATAAATTCTATTCGCGATGCGTCTCAAGCTTTGAATGGGTTACAAATTCAAAATCGCGGTGAAATAAAAAAAATCGGCCTGGCCGTTGACTTATGCCAGGCCACAATTGACCTTGCCATAGAAAAGCATTGCCAAATGCTGTTTGTGCATCATGGCGTGTTTTGGTCAGGACTTCAACCAATACGCGGCAAGCATTACGAAAAGCTTTCAACCATGATGCAAGGTAATCTTGGGCTTTATTCTGCACATATTCCATTAGATCTTCATCCTGTATATGGTAATAACCGGGCATTGGCCGATTTAATCGAACTCGACAACCTGGAAGCTTTTGGGGAATACGATGGGACAAAAATTGGTCTAAAAGGTTCCATCCCAACCATTTCTGCAGAAAACTTGGCTAAAAAGCTCGAGAAAAAACTCGGTTCAAGCGTAAAAGTAATTGGAGATGGAGAAATCAATACCGTCGGACTGGTAACAGGTGGTGCGGGGGACATTGTAAAACAAGCTATTCAAGAACGACTCGATTGTTTTATAACAGGTGAAGGTTCTAATCATCATTTCCATGAAGCCATAGAAGGAGATTGCATCCTAATTTTTGCAGGACACTATGCAACGGAAATGGGAGGCGTAAAATCAGTAGGCCAGCACCTAAAAGAAAAATTCGGAATCTTTAATGAGTTTTTGCATTACCCCACTGGGCTTTAACGCTTTAGCGCAACTGGAAATATTAACGAATTATATTACAAGCTTATGAACATATTTTTTTTGCCAGCCTTAAAACTATTTTTCCGCAGAGGAAACGCCTATCTTCATGGATTTAAAAATCGCATCCAATCCATTTCTATAATTGGGATACTTTAGTTTTATACCCAATTGCTCTTTAATTTTTTTATTACTGACCCGTTTGCAGCTTTTATAAAATCCGCGGGCAATTTCCGACAATTCTGCTGAATCGAAAGGAATCAAAGGAGGAGGAGAAATATTTAAAAGTTTAAAAGCATATTCTGCGGCTTTAGACGGCGGAGCAGGTTCATCATCACAAACATTGTATATTTCGCCAGACTTGGGGTTTTGAATCGAGGATTCAAGAGTTTGCGCCAAATCTTCAACATGGATACGAGAAAATACCAAGCCTGGCTTTTCAATACGTCGGGCTTTACCTTGTTTTACAGAAACCAGAAGGTTTCTCCCCGGACCATAAATTCCGACACAACGAAACACCATAACGGGGCAACCATTTTGCTTGGCCATTTTTAACCAGGCTATTTCTGATTCTACGCGTCGCACATTGAGTTCCGTTTCAGGTTTTAAAGGCGAGGATTCGTCAACCCATTCTCCCCGTGTGTCACCATAGACACCCGTAGAAGAAATATAGCCTATCCATTGCAAATTCTTATTGTTTGTAATATGGGAACTAAAATTATTCAAAACCACATCCCCGGAAGTTTGTGGAGGAATAGAGATCAATAAATGTGTTGCCTCACTAAGGACTGCCAACATTTCTTTGGAAGCCTGGTTTCCATCAAATGAAAAAATAGGTAAGTTTGTCAAACAGAAATTTTTATCTTTGGTCCGACAGGTTCCGGAAATACTCCAATTTTTGGAGCGTAAGCGCTTCGCCAATGCTTGCGCAGCAAAACCAAAACCAAAACAAAACAGGTTTTTTTTTCCAGGACTCTTTACCATGAACTCACCGATTAGGGCTTAAAGATTGCATAAAGATAAAATATACGGAATACATGTTTAAAACAAACCAGGTTTTTAAAAGTATCCCAAAGCTTAGGAGGAAAGTTTTGCCATCAACGCTTTGCGCATGACACCTATGGGGGCAGTTTTACCCGTCCACAGTTCGAATTGCCTCGCTGCCTGATTAACAAACAACTCGCTCCCGGGAATGATCTTACATCCTGCTGCTTTTGCTTCCCTGAGCAACCTTGTCTCTAGAGGATTATAGACAGCGTCAAAAACGACCATTTCCCTTTTTAAATCTCTGGCAAGAAAGGGAGTTTCATTTGTATTTGGTTTCATACCAACTGGCGAACAGTTGATGAGGATGTCTATAGGTCGAGCACCTGCGTCACGGCAATCAATGAAATCGCACTCAAGTTCTTTGGCAAGGAATTCGGCTCTTTCTTTATTACGGTTATAAGTGACCGTCAACCTACCACCTTTTTTTTTTATCCCGTAACCAATCGCCTTGGCGGTGCCGCCTGATCCAAGGATCAAAATATTTTTATTGTTCAAAGAGGTACAGGCTTCAAGAGCCGAGATAGCCCCTGCGCAATCAGTATTATAGCCGACCCATTTATTATTTTCCTGAACGACCGTATTGACGGCGCCAATCTTTTGGGCTGTAGCATCGACTCGATCTAGCAAGTGTCTTATACTTTCTTTTGCTGGCATGGTTACACTCAACCCTGCAAAGAAATTTTTGAAATCAATAAAAAACTTTTCTACGTTCTCAACTAAAAAAGAAACATAAATATCAGGAGAATTAATTTCACGAAAGGCGCGGTTATGGATCAAGTAGCCCATACTTTTCGAAACTGGATTGCCAATGACCCCATAAATCTTAAAGTTTTCGCGAACATCATTCACCCGATAAATATTTTTAAGAGTATTTGCCGGTATCTGACCTGGCGCGCTTTCCTGCCCTCTTTCTATGCTACCAAAGGTAAGGAACCCTCCATACAGCGGAGCCAGTACTCGACTTATTTCACCTGAATCCCCCATACAAAGTCCTATCAACTTTTTGTTTTCCTTTTTAGCGCGCTCAAGAAGCTTGAATATCTTTAGATTGTCGCTGAGATCACGAGCATAGGTAACAATTTTTATTATATCTCCAGGTAAAGCGTTCATAGCTTCATAGAGCGGATTCAAATCTTCAGGAGTATGCGAAAAATCATGGTATGAAATGATTATCCTTGAAGTATCGTGACTTTCTAAAAAAGGCTGCAAATGTTCACGTTGAGTGGAAACCTCAATGTCAATATAATCGACCCCGGCCTCTAAAGCACAGTGTAAGACGCCTAAGCGTTCTTCCTCATTACCTTTATATTGTCCCCCGTCTAATTTACTTCGAGCAGTGACAATAATGCGCTTATTAGTAGCTTTGAGCAGTAAGTCGAGGTCAAAAGAAGCTATCAAGTCTAGGCGTAACTCCAGGATATCCGCAACCTGTTCGGCTGCGGCAATTTGATCCAATGCTTTAGGCATCGAGGCACCAACGATAGGAACACAAATCATAAAAAAATAAACGATCCCGCCCCCTTAAAACGGGATACCTGGCAAAGAGAGTTATTTAAAAGCCGCGGTAAGCCACGTAAAACAAGCCCTATGTAGTCTCAAAAATGGAAAAATCTTATCAGGCAGGAATACTAACAGACCCGAAGTACAATCTAAACGAAAACCGTTAAAAAATCCAAGGAGATTTAAATACCCGGAATAAAGTCACCACTGCCTTCCGGGGCTTCTTTAAACGTGTTTGCAGGCAACTCTTCTTTACCTGCGGCTTGCAGGGTATCCCCGATGAATTTTTTTTTCAATGCCAGCCGCGCGGCACTTGAAATACTAACCTCGTCTTTTTGACCTTGAAGGCGTTTAACAGAACTCTTCTTATTCAAGTCTGCAATACGTGCCTGTCCCTGATAGGTTTTAAAAACTTTACTAACAGGTACAATCGAGAAATCCATTACTATTATCCTTCGCTAAATACTTCCAGAAATTTTAGGTTTAATTCGTGCCGAAATACCATATCCCTTCAACAAAGTTCGCCCGTTTTTTAAAGACTTCATTTTTAGCAACAACCCTTGCTTTTCATTGGTCAGCTTTTTTTCACAGTCGTTTTCTATCTCGATTATTTTTTCTGTTTCTGTATCGATTCGAACTCCAAACTCCTTCAACTTTTTCGCGATAATCTTGCGATTTTTATCATCGAGACCAGCCACACACTTGTCGAATGCTTCGTCATCTTTAACCAATGAAGCAATTACAATTTCTTTCGCTTCCAGAACCTGAATAAGGGAAGACTCGTCACTTTCGTCAATGGCTTTTATTTGTAGTTTCATTTGACCTTTCAGCTCACCTAAAAGAGATATTTTTTTTTCAAGGATTTCTTTTATCTTCTTTTCTTCCATTGTCATGCTATGGTGATTAATGTTTGAACGGTCGATTCAAGGTTATAGATATCAATATATTTAGCAAAGTTTTCGGCCAAGACTTTAGTTGTTTCAGATCCAATGGTCACTTCATTTTTCTTGATAGCCAAATCTCCACGATTCTCTTGAACAATCTTTTTTAGTTGTTCTGAAAGCAAAGGAAGAATACCTGTTTCAGAATTAGTGAACAAATCAAATACTTCCTGAGTATTTTGTTCCAGACCGCGTCCGAATTCGGTTTCATCAAGCATAAAGGTATTGTCATTCAAAGTTTTAATACCAATCGAACTCAATCTTTTTAGAAGGTTTTCTTCTCCGTTCCGAGAGGGAAAGATCAGCCCTTTTTCTATTGCTTGAACGATTGAGGTGACAGCGACTTCCTGCTGAATATGCTTACTCGTATTCGTCACAGAAATGCCCGTTGCTTGAGGGTTTCCCGGTCTACCACGAAATTTTTCAATAATACGGTTTTTTTCTTCCAATATACGAACCCTTTTCTGCGGCTCGATGGTGAGGTCGTTGCGAATATCCTGAATATCTCCATCATTCTCAAAAATCTTATCAACCGAAAGCAGATCGTTGACTTTCGAAATAGAATCATTGAATTTTTTAAATAAGGTTTTTATCTGGGAAAAAAAAACGGGGGCATCAATAAAGATTGTTATCTTTGATGCGGTTTTTGAAGTTTTCTTCAATAACAGGGCAGTATCCTCAATAGCGCCGGATAAAGTATTCGAGTCACTGCTGAACAAATCTCCATTTATTTCAACCAACGCTGTTTGAGGTTCCACAACTAAGTTGTCTGGTCTGTTTAAATCGTTGAGTTGAATTTCTTTTTGTACCTTTTTTCCTGACTCATCGATTTCAAAAAATCCCAGGTCCAAGAGAACATTATTGTCTTCACTTATGTCAATCGTATTGCTCCCCCCTGCAAGACTAACTAATACAAGTCGATTACCTCTCACCAAGGCCAGAACATTGGTATCCAAAGTACCCCCGTCAAGTCTTTTATTCCCATTACTATCTTCGGAAGGATCAATCTCTCCATTTTCGTTAATGTCTTCTTTTATAAAAACTCCGCTACCAAATTCTGAGTTGCCGACCTTTAATATTTCAAGTGTCCCATTACTATTGACATCTTCTGAAAGATCCAAGGTTCCGTTCTGATTTAAATCTTCTCCAAAATTTATTTTATTTCTTATCGTTACCAGCGAATCCGTAGCATCCACGGTTACGGAAACTCCGTTTATAGAAAAAATTCCTGCTAAACCGAGTTTTTCTGACGGGTCCTTTACATCAGAAGCCAACTCCGCCATTCTAGATAAACGAATCGGTTTGATATTGAAGCTGTCTAATGGTCCATCCTTTCCTGGTACAGCCAGAACTTCCCTGAAACGTGACGAAGATGCGGATTTCGGATTCAAAGCATTTTTCAAAAGCAATCCTTCGACTGTGTCCTTTAAATCATTTAATGAATTGGCAAGATCGTCCAACTGACGGAGTCTGGCAAATACGAAGGACTCTTTTTTATCCAAATCATCGATGATGGGTATCTTTTTGAATTGGGATTGTTTAGTAAGAAGAGAGATCGCATCGGCCGTCCTGAAAACGGCGAGAGGACCCGTGGCCTGCAGTTGAGGAACCTGCCTTTTGTTTATAAAAACCGAATCAAAAAGCGAATCGCTTTGATTTTGATGGTTTTGTCCAGCCTGATTCAATGTATCCCGGGCCAGGTTAACAACAGGATCTTTACTGGTAGTGCGTTTGGAGTTTAATGGGAAAAATCTAAGACTGGTATTTTTTAGAACTTGCACGTTTTTTCCGGTCTGGCGACAAAAAACCTGATTCGCCTATAAAGTGTTTATTCGAAAATGTCGATAAACACATCAAGATCGGAATCGCACAGATTTGCCGAAAAAAAAAACGCCCGCCTCGCCAGTGCTGCGTGTTAAATACCAAAAACGGACTTTCGCCGGAAGGCGATAGACCTAAATGGTATAACAGGTACCCCTGACAGGCCTTAAGTCAAAATCAGAACCAACGTTTAATATTGGGCACGGCCGCAAACCATTCCAGTATTAATCGAGATCCTTTTCTAACCGATAGGGTAGTTCCGGTTCTGGCAAGTCTCCTCTTGATGAGTTGTACAATAAGGCCCGAACAGCATGCCGCTGGCGGGCGCGGTTCGTTGTTTAAATCAAATTACTGACATTTTGTCCGCGTTCTGTTTCTACCGCCGCGGCATCAGGCTTGTTCTCAGCCATAGCCTCTTTCATTTCAATGCGTTGCTGAACAACAGATTGAGCTCCAGCAGTTTCTTGTTTGCGTGTAGAAAATTTTTGCATAGCAGTAGGATCGGTCTGGGTATTGCCTGCTTCAAAGCCTGCTTCTAGAGCTGCGCTAGATTCAAGCCTTTGTTCATCTACAGATGTTGCCCTAACCTGGTCAGTAACAACTGGCTGTATCTGCACGCTACCCCGCTGAAAACCTTCTTTTACAGCTTTTGACGCATCCCGACGCTGCTCGGTTACACTTTGTGCCGCGCTACCATCCTGCGCATAGGTCTTTTCCGCCAATCTATTTGTCCGAAGTGTCTGAGGTTGAGATCCGCCGCGGCTTTGTTCCAAAGCCTCACTTTGCTTCAAGGCATTCGGAGTAATTTCGACCCGATCCTCTATGCTTTCAGGTTCCGCATTCTGCTTTTCTTTTATTGCGTCATTGAGTCTTGCTGACCGACTCGCATCTTCCTGAGCCAAAGCTTTTATCGAGTTACTGTTTGGCTGCTCTATGGGAATATTCTGTATGTCCGCCATTGCATCCCCCTTCCAAATAATTTTTCATACTAGGTTTAAGTACCCGTCCTTGGGGTTGCTTCCTGACAAACGAAACTCTTATCAATAAAAAATCAATTATTTGATAAAGCTTTAGTAATCTCGTCCGATAAGAGAATCAGCTACCAAGAATCCTTTTTAATAAATACTTCAAAAAATATATAAGAGCTTAACAATTTTCTTTCCCAAAGTTGCCTGACCCAGAAAAGATTATAGCCCTACGCTAGTTTAATCGGCAAAAATTAACCAAACTTTAGTTATAAATTAAGTTTTTTTTTAAAAATTTTTATAGCTCAACAGTCAGGAGGGTCTAGTTTTGACTTAAAAAATGCTTATCTTGTTAAAATTCAATATTTTAGATGGTTGGTATCAAATTAGCTTGAAAATGCGATTAGTGCGTATTTTTTAATTTGGCGAGGATAGTTTGCCATTCTTTGTAAAAAGGGATCATTTCATACTCCAAAATATCTGCCAAAAGCACCCAGTCCTGATTCTTATTCGCTTCGAGCATCTGGCTCATAAGATCGGTCAGTTTGACTTGCCGCAGGCGCAAGGTATCTTCAGGCTCTGATCCTTTGCCTTGGGCGCCCATAACCATATTTATAACTTCGGAAAACCAGTCCATTCCATCCAGAATTTGAATGTAATACTTATTTGCTTCCTGCTCGTTTCCCATACGAAACAAATCTGCCGCCTGATCAAAACCGGGAATTAGCTTTTCCAAATATTCCATCGCATTAGAAAGGTTGGTTGCCAAAAGATCCTTCAAATTAGCCAATTCAACTTCCAAGGAACTAATATCAGCAGGTTTTTTTTGTAGAATTTCTTGGTCATCGGCGGGGAATTCTTTTTGATCAAGCCAGATACGCCTGATATAGGAACCAGGTGTATTTTTTACCATCATGCCAAGAATCGCTTCTAACGTTTCACCCTTTAACTCCGGTTCTTCCTGCTCTACCCCATTGATGGTTAATTTCATCTAGGTTTCCCCTTATTTTTAAATCACGCAATTTTAAACCCCTCCTTAATCCTTTGCAACCCCGGCAAACAGGCTTACTTTATGTCTAATAATTAAACTACCACCTAAAAAAATTTAACCATACTTTCTTCTCCACCGGTTGATTCTTTCAATCCAAGCCAGAGTTTTTTCGGTGATATTATTTTTTTTCCAATTTCCAGCTGCAAATTTATTTGCTTCAGCCAAGGTGGGATAGATATGTATAGTTTCCAGTATTTTATTCATGCCAAACCCGTGTTTCATTGCGGCGACATATTCTGAAATAATATCGCCTGCGTGCAGTCCCGCAATAGTCACACCAATAATTTTATCTTTACCAGGTACCGTCAACACCTTAACAATTCCAGTAGCAGCCTCCTCAGTAATAGCGCGATCCAGATCATTTATTCCATAAGTGGTGACCTCATATGGAATACCTTGTTCTTTAGCCTCGATTTCGTTCAAACCCGAGCGCGCTACCTCCGGGTCGGTAAAGGTCGACCAGGGAACGGTACTGTAGTCTACTTTGAATCCGTAAAATGGCGTTAACATGGAGTTTACAGCGCAGTACCAAGCTTGGTGCGCGGCAGTATGCGTGAATTGATAAGGACCGGCAACATCCCCGCATGCATAAATATTCGGGATGTTGGTTTTCATATATTCGTCCACTCTTATAGTTTTTTCGAGTGTCAACTCCACACCAAGTTCTTCCAATCCAAATCCTGTTGTGTTCGCTTTTCTTCCTAATGCAACTAATAGAGTGTCAAACTCTACTTCAACAGAAATCCCATTATGTTGACATTCTAAAAAATCTTTTCCATCCCGTTTAAAAAATCTTTTTGGCGTATGTCCCGCTAACACCCTGATCCCGTCATTTTGAAAACTTTCCAAAACCATCTGCGAAATTTCCGGGTCTTCTTTTGGTATCAGCCGATGGTTTCGTTGAACCTGGGTAACATTACATCCAAGACGAACAAAAGCCTGCGCTAATTCAGAACCAACGGGGCCACCACCCAGTACAAGAAGGTTTTTAGGTTGTTCGCGAATATTCCATATAGTGTCAGATGTCAGAAACTTAACATTTTCAATTCCTTTAATAGACGGGATGGAGGGACGCGCTCCAGTAGCAATGACAATATTCCGTGTCGCAAGAACTTTTCCATTTACCAAAACCTCATAAGGAGAAAATATTTTTGCCTCTCCAATATGACATTCTACCCCCAGGGAAGTATAACGCTCTATAGAATCATGCGGCTCCACTGTTTTAATAATGCGTTGCACCCGCTCCATCACATCCGCAAAATCAAACTCGGCATGCGCGCTTTTAAAACCCAGCTTTTGACATTTTTTAATTTCGGCCATGAATTTGGCCGAGCGGATCAGGGCTTTACTGGGAACACACCCCGTATTTAAACAATCTCCGCCCATTTTATGTTTTTCTATTAACGCAACTTTTCCTTTTGTCGAAGCGCCTATATAGCTTGTAACCAAGCCTGCCGATCCAGCTCCGATCACCACCATATTGTAGTCAAAAACTTTTGGTTTCTTAAAACGCTTCAAAACCTTTTTAGTTTTAAAAAAGCTTGCGAGTTTTCTTGCCAACAAAGGAAAAATCCCCAATAGGACAAATGAAAAAATTATATCTGGAGAAAGGATGCCATTTAATGATTCTATTTGAGAAAGTTGCATGCCTGCATTTATAAAAACAATGGTTCCTGACAACATACCAATTTGACTGACCCAATAAAAGGTTGTCGCCTTCATACGGGTCAGACCCATCACAAGATTAATGACAAAGAAGGGAACAGCAGGAATTAACCGGAGGGTGAAAAGATAAAAACCTCCGTCTTTTTCAAAACCATCATTGAATGATTTTAAGTAATCACTAAATTTATTTTGAACCCAGTCACGCAACAATAACCTTGAGGCAAGAAAAGCAAGTGTCGCGCCGATGCTACTGGCAAAAGAAACCAGTATTGTTCCCACCAGCAAGCCAAACATAGCGCCAGCCAATAAGGTAAGGAGTGCCGCCCCAGGCAAAGAAAGAGCCGCCGTAATAATATAGACAGCCATATAAAGACTTATCGCCAACAGAGTATTTGCTTCATAAAATTCTGAAAAACTGGCTTGCCTCTCTTTAATATATTCAAGAGATAGGTATTGACCTAGATCCAAATAAAAAAAGACCCCCAAACAGGCAGCAACAAAAAAAACCATGCTGATTTGTTTTAAGTTTTTCATAAGTCCTCTTTTACCCTTTATTAAATATCCTGAAAGACCCTCGGTTCGGTTAGATTAAGGCACGGCTTCAAGTATATCCACTTTCTAATGCTACAAAACCTTAAGCCTTTAGGAAGAAAGAGTCTTGACCACATTCCCTTGAAATGCTATTAATTTGTATCCTAAATTTTATCTACACAAGTAGCCCTGTTTTACTTGTCGTTAATAACTGTTTTGTTGGAGAAATACCCATGGAAATCAATGAAATTAGAGTAGAAATCAGAAAACATCATGTGACCCCTGGGGTCAATGTATTGGACCTTATTATTGATGCCGATGGAGAAAAGATCCGCCAACAGACCCAACATAAAGATACCGATCAGGCTTTCCAAAAATTTGTGAAAGACCTCACCAAAGTAGGTCAGGAACTCGCCAACGCCCGAATCGAAGGCTAAGCCCTTAAAAGGGTAGGCTATGGTAACCGTAAAGTCAGATTTCATGCCCCATAGGAAAAGAGCCAGAGCCGCTGTCTATAATTTTATTCTGATCGTATCCTATCATACAAAGTTAAAAGATGATTTGGTTTAACACCCTAACCGTTAGGACTGTAGCGAGGCACATTCGGATCTACCACTTGAGACCATGCATCGATACCACCCGTTAGATTATAAACATTGAATCCGCATTCAACTAGTTCCTGAGCGGCTAATTGAGAGCGCTCCCCATAGTGGCAAATCACCACAATTTCTTCCTCCAAGGCAAACTCTTGTTGACGGTCAACGACTTCCCCCATCGGAAAGTTTTCTGATCCATCAATGGAGGCAAGCGCAAATTCCCATCCTTCACGCACGTCGAGCAAAAAGATGTCCTCTCCATTATCTAATTTTTTTTTCAGTTCAATGGCTTGTAGTTGCTTGACAGAGTTCATGGCTTATTAATGAAACCCGATTGCCGGCCAATAAAAAACTAGCAAGATTAAAAAAAACCCCAATCCAAAAAGACTTAGAAGCGAGCCAGACCAGATCATTTCTTTTAAGGTTAGGAACCTTGAAGAATAAGCCAGCGCGGAAGCAGGGGTGGCGATCGGTAATATAAACGCAAAGTTGCTTGGTAAAATTACCGTCATAGTTGCTAAACCAGGGTGGATTCCATAGGCTGGACTCATACTAATAGCAGTAGGTAAAAGAATAGCAATGACAGCTGAGTTGCTCATAAATGTCGTAAATAAGGTCGATAGCATAGCAAGAACCAAAAGGAACACATTCGGGGATTCTACAAAACCCGAGAACAGTTTTTCCGCAAGCCACAAAGCTGCGCCAGTCTCCGCCATGACCTCTCCCAAACAAATTGCTCCGCCATACATCATAACAATTGCCCAATTAATATGATCTTCCACCATTTTCCAAGTGATGAGATTTAGCAAAAACAAAAGGACTATTGAAATTATGGCTATATTGGCAATTCCTAATTGATCCCCAAAAACAAACCAAGAAAAAAGGGTCATTATCATGACCAGAGCGATACCTTTTTCTTGAAAGGTCACCTTACCCATGAGATGGGATTTTTGTTCTAAAGTCTTTTTTGCTGCTTCAATATCTTGAATATCTGGAGGAAATAAAAGCTTCAAAAATATCCAGCCCCCTACAAACATTGCTAAAACGAGAGGAAAACTCAATTGGGTATATTGAAGAATACCAATTGATTGAGTTCCGGAAGTAGATTTTTCTAGCATTTCGACCGCAAGCGGGACCCTTCCGCCGCCCAGAACGGTCATGGCCCCTCCGATGATACACCCCCATGCCATGGCAAAGTACATACCCTTACCAAAAATCGAATTTTCTCTTTTTAAGTTTAGTGATTGCGCGATTTCGTGAATGATTGGAAAAAGGATTACGGCTACCGCATGCTCCGACATAAAACAAGAACTGATGCCCGCAAAGCAATATATAGAAGTAATTAATTGTGATGGCGTATTACTCCAGTATTTCATCACATAGATAGAAATTCTTGTACTTAGTCCGCATGCGATCATAGAGGCGGATAGTATAAAAACACCAAGTATAAAAAATACGGCTTTGTTGCCAAAATAAGAGTAGGCCTTTGATGCTTCCATGACTCCTAATAAGGGAACAGCTGCAATGGCCAATAAACTGGTTATGGATAATGGAATCAGATTGGTCGACCATAGCAAGACACAAAGGAAAAAAAGGCAAAGTACTTTGTAGCCTTCTTCTGAAAGGTCACTGGGACCTTCAAAGGTTATCAACAGGACAAAGAAAGTCCCAAAGAAAAGGGCCAGAAACAAATATCTACGCAGCCTATCAAACAGCACGATCCAAAGCGGACGACGGTCCACAAAAATCTGTTGGGGCTCTGAATGGGGTTCGATCATGATGGTATTAAAGCTGTTTTGGATAATTTTTATGCGATGAAACGACCTCAGATCATAACCCGACCCATCGCTGGTGGCAATAGGTCAAAGTCTGTAAAGCAAAAGAACGCTTGTCCTCTTTTACAACTGGCTGCCTCTTTATTAGGGAAGACGTAAATACGTAAGGTTGAAAATGGCTTGTTAAACTTTTGCCAACTGCTCTTTGGGCGTGCAAATAGTTGTTTGCGAGGTATCGATCTGGTCAATAGTCCATAAGTCGCAATTACCACAGGTATCTCGATAGTTTTTGCGAAAATAATCAAACTTACCGTTTTGCCAGATACTTTTTATACTACCAGTAAGCAGGTTCCCCATTTTTGAATTGGGCAGAAGACAGCATGGCGTAACATGACCTTCGCGAGTAACGTAGGCATAGTCGAAAGTTTTCAAGCAATGACTTCCTGATTTGTGCAGTTTTTTACGTAAGAGTTTATAGAAAAACCGGGTGATTCCGTAAGACACGGAATATTGTAACCAGTCCAGTTGAATTCCTACAGCTTGGGCTATTTCAGCTGCTTTCAGGTAAATGAGTTTTTCTTCCCTGGCATCAGGTCTTTTCAAATTAGGCCGAAATTGACGATCCAGTCTGCCCACATTCACCACATCACAGCCAATTCGTCCTCCATATCGAATAACATCATAGAGATCATTTTCGCAACCTGAATGAATCGTGGCTTGCAGACGCACACTAGGAATTTTGCCTTTACGTTCGCGAATCACGGCTTCAATATTTTCGTACACTTTTGAACTAGTGTGTCCTTCAACCACGGTTTCATTACCATTGATACTATCGATAGAAAATGTGACGCTGTCTAATCCAGATTTAAGAATATCCCTAACGACATCCGGTTTGGTGAACAGGCCATTGGAAGTAATCATTACCCGATGCCCGCGTTCTTTGCAGTAAGCAATCATATCGAATACCCTTGGATGTATGAAGGGCTCTCCCCAACCGGTGAGCGTAATATCCTCGGAGTTATTCAATTTATCTATGACGGTAATAAAATTAGACCATTCCATATGTTCCAGCTCAATACCCAAATCTTCTCTTTGGCACATGGGGCAATCCATATTGCAGCGATTGGTGATTTCAATTTGGACTTGTTGCGGACGATCCGGGATTTTGTACCGCAGCCGGTTTATCGTCTCTTTGATTAGGTGAAATGGATTATTCATGTAATAGTTGTAGACAGGCTTATATTGACTTTAAATATTTTACTCCATAAAAATCAATTGCCTACAAATTTTTTTGGGATTCCGGGTTTTCAATGTTATCTTTAATTACCTTGTATTCTCTGCGGATTTTCCAATAGAAAACTCAAGCATTCTGTGAATATTAAAACGAGTGTTTTGAGGAAATAAAAAATAAATAAATTCTGGGGAAACCCGTATTCTCATCGGACCCCCGCCCACTTTGAAAGGTTTTGCTTAATGGGTATGACGATTACAGAAAAAATTCTTGCTGCCCACGCCGGGAAAAAAGCGGTCTCACCCGGTGATAATATTTGGGTGGATGTAGATGTGTTGATGACGCACGATGTTTGCGGGCCAGGTACTTTCGCGATATTCAAAAAACAATTTGGTGAAAATGCCAAAGTGTGGGATCGAGATAAAGTAGTCATTATCCCCGATCATTTTATTTTTACCAAAGACACTCACGCAAATAGGAATATTGACATCCTGAGGGAGTTTGTAAAAGAACAAGACCTTCCACATTATTACGATGTGGGAACAGATAATTATAAAGGTGTATGCCATCTGGCTCTTGCTCAGGAAGGGTTTAATCGCCCCGGCGAGGTTTTATTCGGAACGGATTCGCACACTTCCACATCAGGTGCTTTTGGAATGTTTTCAACAGGAATAGGAAATACGGACGCCGCGTTTATTCTGGGAACAGGAAAACTGTGGGTGAAAGTTCCCGAATCCATGTGCTTCGAATTTACCGGAAAATTTCCGGACCATATCATGGCGAAGGATGTCATCCTTAATGTCATTGGTGATATTGGTGTTGATGGCGCGACCTATAGGTCAATGGAATGGCGCGGGGAAGCAGTGATGAGTCTATCCATGGAAGAACGCATGACGCTATGCAATATGGCCATTGAGGCAGGAGGCAAAAATGGGATCATTGAGGCAGATACCGTGACCACAGATTACGTAAGACAACGTACCGACAGGCCTTACAAAATCTATCAATCGGATGAGGATGCTAAGTATATTTTCAAAAAGACCTACAATGCCAGCGAGATGGAACCTATTGTTGCCAAACCACATTCACCTGATAATAAAGCCAGGGTTTCCGAATGTGTAGATGTAAAGCTTGACAGAGCTTATATTGGCTCTTGTACGGGTGGAAAATTAACAGACTTTATGGCCGCAGCTAAACTCCTTAAAGGTAAAAAAGTACAAATCGACACTTTTATTGTTCCCGCTACACGAGAAGTGGAAGATGATCTTCACAAGGAAAAAATTGGCAGTGAATCATTGATTGATATCTTTAAAAATGCCGGAGCGCATTTAGGCGAGCCCTCGTGTGCGGCATGTTTGGGGGGACCCAAAGATACTTTTGGTCGGGCGGGAGATAATCAAGTAGTGATTTCGACCACCAATCGCAACTTTCCCGGAAGAATGGGCTCAAAGCAATCGCATGTGTATTTGGCGTCTCCCTATACGGCTGCCGCATCCGCATTGACCGGACATATTACAAATCCTGCAGAATTTGTTAATAACTGATGAAAAAAATAATAGAAGGCCTTGCCTATGTATTAGGCAACGATATTGATACGGACCAAATAATTCCAGCGGAGCATTTAGTTTATAGTTTGAGTGATCCAGAAGAGAAAAAACACTATGGAAAATTCGCGCTTTCTGGAGTGCCGGGAGATCATGCGGGATTGCCAAATGGCAATTTACCCTTTACCGAGGGTGGAAAATTTGAATCAAAATATTCGATTATTGTTGGCGGAAAAAATTTCGGCTGTGGCTCATCTCGCGAACATGCTCCTGCGTGTATGGAAATTGCCGGAGTAAAGGCGGTGGTCGCTCAATCCTATGCCCGAATTTTTTACCGCAACTCGGTAGATGGTGGTTTTTTTATTCCTTTTGAATGCGATAAACGCTTGGTGGAAGAAATAAAAACGGGCGATGATTTAAAGATAGATCTCGCTAGCAATACTCTTAATAATAAAACTCAGGGCAAAACTTATGATCTGAAATCTCTAGGTGAAGTTATAGAGATAATTGAAGCCGGAAACATTTTTGAATATGCCAGAAAAACCGGGATGATAACTCAATCTTGATTGAGACATCTCGTCCATTTTGAGGGAGGCTTCACCAACCCCGCCTGCCGCAAACCCTACCGGGCTCCTTTTTTAGGAAGACAAACTTCGTTTTTTGCAAGATGCAAAAAGTTGCAATGTTTGCTAGATTAATGGCTTTATACAAGGAGAAAAATGATGGTTTGTAATTGGGGCCGTATTTTATTCAGACCCATATTAATAGTTACTGTTTTTTTCTTTTCCGTCACGGGGGGCAATTTCAATGCAACAGCCTCCAGTCAGGAAATGATCCTTATTCCTGCAGGCCCTTTTTTTATGGGAAGCTCTGACAAGGATATAATTTGGGCGGCTAAGCAATTCCATTCTGAATCTTTAGATTGGTACAGGGACGAAACCCCCATTCATGAGGTGACTTTGCCGGCATTTAAAATTGATAAATTACCGGTTACGGTAAGGGATTATGAAATATATCGACGGGCAACAGGAAAGCCTGCTCCAAGAGAACATGGCAATTCACGTTTCAATCATCCTCTCCAACCTGTTGTAAGCCTTTCCTGGAGAAACGCTCAGGACTATTGCCATTGGAAAAAGAAACGTTTACCAACAGAAGCGGAATGGGAAAAAGCAGCAAGAGGGACGGATGCCCGATACTTTCCTTGGGGCAATGAACCCGATGCTCTCAATGCGAATATAAGGGGTAAGGGCGATATTTTCAGATACAGCAATCAAGTAGGGGCAATACCTGAAAACGTTAGTCCCTATGGGGTAATGGAAATGGCGGGAAATGTCTGGGAATGGACGGAGAACTGGTACCAACCACATCCTGATAATAAATATGATAATGACCTATATGGAAAGCAATTTAAGGTTATAAAAGGGGGATCTTGGAACTCTAACCTGGACTTGGCTAGAGCGTCTATCCGTGGCAAAGCATTACCAGACCAACAAAAAAGCTATATTGGGTTTCGTTGCGTTGCTACGAATTAATTTTGGAGGATTTATTGTGCGAATTAGAAAAAAAATATTTCAGATTGTTTTAGTTTTAGGGTGGTTAATCTGGTCGCTGCCGGTTTTTGCGATAGGCGATCATGAAGGTGGTCATCCCGGCCAACCTAATACCGGGAGTGCCAAGACTGGAAAGCATGGCGGGTATAGCGGAGGTCATGGAGGCAAAGGGAAGCATGGCGGTGGTCACGGTTACGGTCGCCGTAAAGGTCCTCCTAAAGATATACCCGCGCATATCATCGAAAGAATGGACAAGGACGGCACCAAAATCAACCTCAATGGCTCCCAAATTGGGGTTAAGGGAATGAAAATTCTCGCAAGCACTCCTGACCTGAAAAATATCGTTTCTTTGGCCTTGCAAACAAATAAACTGGGTGACGAGGGCGTACGAATTTTATGTGCGTCAGACACCTTTCAACATGTTGAAAAGCTCTCTTTGTGGGGAAACGACGTATCAGAAAAAGGCGCAAAAATAATTGCCGATTCTCCGAATATGAAAAACCTGACAGAACTTATGTTGACTCGCAATAAGGTAGGTGATGAGGGCATCGTGGCCTTAGTTGGCTCAGAGAATTCAAAAAATTTAATACTCTTGGATTTGAGTGCCAATAAAATTGGCGACAAAGGGGCACTCGCAATTGCAAATTCCCCTCATCTTTCAAATTTGAAAACCCTGGATCTCTACAATAATCAGATTACAGAAAAAGGAATGGAAGCCCTGCTAAATTCTAAATATTTAAAAAGTCTGGAACTACTTGTTCTGGTTCGAAATGAGATCAATCCGGATAAGATGGATGATCTGGCAAAAAACAAAACGCTGCCAAGTTTAAGACGACTGGAAATGTTTTAAATAATATACTTATTTTAATTAACGGTATCGTCGGTCATTGTATTGGTCAATTTTTTCTAAAACTTGTTTGCTGCCCCGCACCAGGACATCCAACAGATCTTTTAATGCCTCGACTTCTTCATTTGGGTCTGTCGCATTTTTAAAATTTGCGGCTTCCTCTGTAATTTCCTGAATTAGAGCTGAAACTTCTTCAAATTTGTCCATATAAAGTTTTTTGATGATGATTTAATTAGTGAGAGCAAAAATTTTAATTTAGATTTAGTCTTTTATGCCCTCAAAATTTTCAACAACTTTCTCTTTTAATGTTAGTTTCCCATCTTTAAAATATTTCTCGGATTTTGTTTTTCCATCTTTAGACCAAACAACCCATAGCCCGTCTTCTTTTCCATTTTTATACTGACCTATATTTGCCCTAAACCCATTTGAGTGCCAGTCTTTATAGGGACCGTCTAAGTTTCCATCAAAGAAATGTGCTTCGATATGTTTTTTCCCGTTATCCCATCTCCACTCTGTGCGAAGTCCGTTTTCTATTCCATTTTTGTAATATGTTTCCACATCTTTTTTTCCGTTCTCAAACCATTTAATACGAACCCCATTTTCTATTCCTTTCTCATAATGCCTCTCTTCATCTTTTTTACCCGACTTATACCACCAAGTTTGAACACCATTTAGCTCTCCGTCTAAATAATTTATATCCTGTCTTTTTTCTCCGGAAATATACCAATTACTGGAAAGGCCATTTTCTTTTCCGTCGATGAAAGGGGTCACAGACATTTTCTTGCCGTTTTGATACCACGAAGATATAGGGCCATTTAATAATCCATCCTTGTAATATCCTTTTGCTTGTATCTTTCCATTTTTATACCAAACGGTTACCAGTCCCTCCTCTTTTCCATTCTTGTAATGGGTTTCTTTTTTCAACTTCCCGTTGTCCCAGTATTCCCTGTCGACTTCTTCTTTTTCCCCATAAACAGAATCACAAAGCAAAAACAGAAAAGTGAGTAAAAATAAAAAGATGTATGTTTTCGTTTTCATACATTGAGAATACCGTATTTACTTAAAAATAAGAACGCTTAAGGTTAAATCAACTCGAAACGGCTGACCCGTTGGATTTGTTCAGAGAAATTCAGGGGAAATAAAAAGAAAAAATATTTGGGGAAATCCCGTAAGTATTTGACGACTAAGAAATTAAAGTTGCAGGACCGGATCGAACCGCTGACAAGAGGAATTTTAGTTCTTCGTTCGATGGTTAAGGTATTGTTTTTTAATATTTAGTTTAGTCGGTTTTCGTGTGCGCATTATGTGTATACGGTATTTAAACTCCCTACTTACAAAAGAAACCAGTAATAAGTTCTCCCATTATTATTCGACTTTGAGTTCCATTAAGTTTTTTGCTATAACAAACCATCCTTAAGTATAGCTCTAATTAGAGTTCTTGCTCAAACTGGATTCACGGTCCAACGAATGTAGCAGTGGTTACTGGCCCGTTCGCATTTTGGAGTGTTGTATGTGGTTTGCCTTAATAAAAGTAGAAACCGAAACAAAACGAGATGACTCTGTTGAGTTGTCTCTTTTTTTTGGAGGGAGGCAATATAAAACCGAATGCATATTAAATATGAGGAGGACAAAATATGGCCAGCCAGATTTATATTAGGCATGAACAAAGTGGCATTACCAAAAATGGGTATTATGGATTTAGTTGGACATATTTTTTTTGGGGGTGGTTAGTACCTATTATCAGAGGGGAAGTTGGGATTGGTGCCCTTCATCTGCTTTTTTCAATATTCACACTTGGTATTTGGCAAATCATAGTATGTTTTTTATATAACAAACAATACATGACACGCATGCTTACTACAGGGTGGGTACTTGCAGGAAGCGAAGAAGAAAATAGAAATGCAAAATTTGCGCTTAATATAGTTTAACTTAATTATAGAAGAACCATTAAAAAAGGAATCAAGGCATGAAATGGTTTATAAAAGCCGTATTTCATAATTATGCCAATTTCAAAGGGAGGGCACGACGTAAAGAATATTGGATGTTTTACTTATTTTATTTCCTCTTTCTCGTGTTGGCGACTATAGCTGATAGTGTTATTTATGATCTTAACGTGGAGGACATAAACGATCCAGAAGTTTTCTATCCACTTCAGACTATTTTCATGCTCGCAATGATTATACCTTGTATAAGCCTTGGTGCCAGGAGATTGCACGATATAGGCAAAAGTGGTTGGCAACAGTTACTATTACTAATACCTCTTATTGGTAGTATTTTGGTTCTAATTTTTACATTGCGGGATAGCGATTACCAAGAAAATAAATATGGGCCTTCTCCAAAATCAATTACAACGTCTAAAGATGTGGCAAGCCTCAAGGGCTCTGTAGATGGCATAGCCGAATCACACCAATATTCTGCGCCTGATCAGACCAACATGTTTTGCGGAAAATGTGGAAAAAAGAATTCTAGAGACAATAAATTTTGCACACAATGCGGGCAAACTTTTGCTTCATAACATAACAGCTAAGTACCACTTGGAGCGTTGCATTTGGTTTGCTTCAAAAAAATAGAAACCGAAACCACAAACTACAGGTGATAAACAGATGGAAGAATTTGAAGGTTTTCTATATTTTATTTGTTTTGTTGTTCTTCCCCTTGCATGGAAACCTTCCAGAAAAGCAATAGGACTATTAAATATAATTGTAGGCGCAATTGTATCACTGACGGGAATAGGAATTATAATTGGAATTCCATTAATGTTTTTTGGCGGAATATTATTATTTATGTAAATCTATTCTTCTTCTAGCTCAAACTGGATTCACGTTCCAACGAATGTAGCAGTGGTTATTGACCCGTTCACATTTTGGAGTGTTGTATGTGGTTTGCTTCTAAAAAAATAGAAACTAAAACCAAACGAGATGACTCTGTCGAGTTATCTCGTTTTTTTGTTTGCGGGGTTTTTCTATTATCCTTTCTGACTGCCTGTACCACCACTAACCAAATCAGCAACACTTCTTCTTCATTGCAAATCAACACAGGTGATGTAGCAACAGGAACTGGTTTTCTTTTTAGTTCTTCGGATTATGTCATCACCAGTTACCACGTTGTTCATGGTGCAAAATCCATTAAGGTTCGATTGGTTAATGGAGAAAGAATCGATGCCACTATTTCTCTTAAAGATACCAATAACGATATTGCCATCCTGAAACTGTCCCACTCTCCCACATCAAGACAGAACATTATTGTGCTTGGAGACAGTTCATCAGTCAAAACAGGTGACAGGGTATTTACTTACGGGTTTCCATTGGTGGACCTGTTGGGAGCTGCAGAACCCCGATACTCGGAAGGATTTATTAATTCTCTCAGTGGTATCTCCAACGACCCAAGATTGTTCCAAGTCAGTATTCCCATCCAACCGGGAAACAGCGGGGGTCCCGTGTTCAATGAAAAAGGAGAACTCATCGGGATTGCTACCAGTTCCATTGATGCTGACAAAACAAAGAAAGTATTTGGTTCGAGTCCTCAGAACGTGAACTTCGCCATCAAATCATCTTATATCAAATCCCTGTTACCTGGTTTACCCGATGCTTTCATAAGAGATAAAGGGATCGTGGTGGTTCCTGTTGAAGAGGTTGGGTTTAAGGAAAGAGTAAAAAACGACATTGTACTGGTTGAAGCAACTCCTGAATTTAAACCAACTATGGTCAAAAGAGATTATGAAGATGAAGGACGACTAAGAGAGCAAAGAGAACGACAGGCAAAAGAAGAAGAAAGGTTAAGAAGAGAGAAAGAAATTGCTGAACGGGAACGAGAAATTTTAGAAAGAGAACGACAGGCAAAAGAAGAAGAAAGGTTAAGAAAAGAGAAAGAAATTGCTGAGCGGGAACGAGAAATTTTAGAAAGAGAACAACAGGTTGAAACAGAAGAACAACTTAGAAGAGAAAGAGAACTTGCTGAACGAGAACAAGAACTTCGTGATAGGGAACGACAACTCAAAGAGAAAAAAAGATTGGGAAGTTTTACCACAAGAGAGCGAGGGGTTCAAAAGTGGAAAACAAATTATTCTCAAGCAGCACAAGATGAATGCTTCCGAGAAGCAAAATTAAAATATGGAAAGAGTAAAGAATTAAGACCTCAAGAGGAACTGCCTCAAGGAGTAGATTTTCTTGGGAATTTTGATGCAGTGCCTTTAACACCGGAAGAAGTAAAGTGTTTGAGTGATAGAGTACTTAGAGAATCGATTAGATGAATAAAAAATATAAAGAAAGGGAGAGATGGCAAGCAATACAATTCATTTTAAAAATCCTCATACGGGTGAAATCCGCGAAGCACCAGCAGGTTTTTCTTGGACCGTATTGTTCTTTGGGTTCATTCCACCACTTTTCAGATCCGACTGGAAAAGTGCGTGTCTTATTTTCCTTTTAGGATTTGTTGTCACTGCCATATCATGGGACGCACCTGCGCCAATGGCTTTTTGGGTATATTTCACTTTTGCTTGTTTTTATAATAAATTGTATATCAAGCAACTTGTTCAAAAAGGGTATCAAGCTTATGGGGTTGAACGCGGTGTTTTGGCTCATGAGCTGTTCTTTAATAAACTTGATGGTTTAGTTCCAGTTTTAAAGGAACCTCAAACTAACCAAAAATCTCAGGAACCAGACCCTAAAAATGAAGGCTCTAAGGACAAAAAAAAACAGCCGACCAGGGAATGGCCAGCTGTTTTTACTATTGAAGATAGATTAAGAAAATTGCAAGAACTTAAAGAAAACAATTTAATTAACGATGAAGAATATAATCAGAAAAAAGAAAAGTTGCTCGAAGAGCTTTAGTGCCTTGAATTAAAATTTATTCACGCCTTATTTTTTCCACAGCTTGGTGGCAAGATCATAATAATATTTGGAGGGTTTTCACTATGGGTTTTCCAGAGATAATAATCATACTAGTTATTATCACGCCGTTCGCTTTGATATTTTATTTTGGTTTTTATATGGTAAAAAAACGTAGAAAAAATTTCCAAATGAATCAGGAGAATATAAGTGCTGCAGAAATAGGCAATAAGAGTGCAGTTACGCAAACATCCATTGAAGATAAATTAGGGCAATTGAACGAACTTAAAGAAAAAAATTTAATTAATGATGAAGAATACAATAAGAAAAAAGAAAAATTGCTCGAAGAGCTTTAGTGCCTCTATCAATTTTTTATTAAAAGGCAAGATAGTGGTGGGACGGGACGGAATCGAACCGCCGACACG
>CAZMXD010000004.1:0-33746 GCA_964570185.1 uncultured Nitrospina sp.
ATAGAACCTTATTAACCTTTGAAGGAGTTTTTATAAAAGTTTGAGGTCCTTTTGATTGCGGTAGAGAAACATCTTCAAATTTTCTGTCAACTGTACCGCTAAAATCTAATTCCATCTAAAATCTCCAAAGCACATTTACTAATCTATTTAGTAATTAAACCAACGATATAATGGCAAATCTTTACTATTCAATATTATATAAAACTGATCGGTATTATCTAATAAAACTAAATGATTACATATATTACTCTAAATACGCTTTTAAGTCATTAGGTAAGGTTATAATTCAGAAAACTAAGATAATATGCCTCTAGACTCTCATATTTAGCCTTTTGATTGCCTGTTCATCAAAACGGGGAATTAACTTGTAAATCTTTGATCTAACTAGCCACAAACGCATTAATTTATACGTTATTTCCCGTTCAAACGGGATTCTAAAGACGCTGTTTTTCGGAATTTTTTTCTCTTGCGTTTTATCTGCCTCTCCGTAAGGCATCCATAGCTGGATTATCTGTAGATATTTTAGGGAAAAATTTTTCACGAAGTAGCTTTCTCAACGAAATATATTTTATCGGCGCTTCATTTTTTAGGAAATAAAAAGGTCGGGAGCATTGCCATCTCAGGTATTCTCCCAACATTTTAAAAGCATAAGAAATGCCGTATTTACGAATACAATTGAGTAAGGTGAAAAAAATCGAAAAGTGACGAGTATACCAAAAAAATCTTGGATAGAAGGAAGAGACTGAACTCAATGAGTTCTGTTTAGCTAAAGACCAAATATTAGGTATAACTAGTTTCTCATTTTCGTTTAAATTCTTTTTATCTTCTGGAATAGTTTTTATAAGAGCCGAAGAGGTTGCCCCTGTAGCTATTTTTTTTTCGCGAGCGGGGCTAGCAAAATATCCTGTATCCAGGTTATCTGTGACACGTTGAGTCTCGTTAAGACTCTTGAATCGAATAGACCGAAGAATTATTTTCCAATAACTGTCAAGCCCCCATTTTTTTATATACGCCATACGAGCTTGTGAGCAAATTTCAAAATACCAATTTTCTACCACCAGCTGAGGAAATTCAGTCATATTAATGAAAGTTTTGCCGTCCCGTGCGTCCCTGTTTGATATTTGCAAGAGATACTTTTCCTCGCCCTCCAAAGAAGCACCAATTAAACCTTTGCTTCTTGCTGTTTCGTAAAGAGGAGTGCCAGGAAGAGCTTGGGCAAAGTTGATACTAAGATAATTTGGGTCTATCTGGGGGTTTTGCTCAACAAAATAACAGCAAAAATCAGCAGACTCTTTAATAGTCGCAGGAGTTTCTCCAGGCATTCCGATGACTAGTTGAACTACGGTGTCAAGTCCGTGTTTGACAGTCCATTTTAGAGCATCACGATTTTGTTGGGTTGTAGTTCTTTTCTCCATAATATCGAGCATCTTTTGGCTGCCACTTTCCATACCATAAACTATACTGGAACAACCTGCCGCTTTCATTTTTATAATCCATTCTTCATCAATGCAATTGACTCTCATTCCAGATACAGCCCAAATTAAGTCGCGCTTACCAATTTCATCGATAAAAGGACCAAGCCAGCCTTTGTCTGTTCCAAAATTTTCATCCCCAAAGCTGATGAAACCAATATTATGTTTTTCTATAAGGTAATCTATACGCTCCATGACTATAGGGACAGGGATGTATCGAATTCCCTTATCCCATCGGTGGCAGAATGTGCACCTTGCTACGCAGCCTTTACTGGCTGATAGATGCGCAAATGTTTTACCTTTTCTATGAGGTTCTATGCGGCGGGGGTCATGTCCATAGTAAATTTCTATGCGTTCGGAATTATAATTTTTAACATAATAAGACATCTCTCCGAGTTCTTCGAGAATTGACCAATCGATATCGTATGTAACTTCTGCAGCTATTGGTTCTGGGTATGGAGTGATGATTAGATTTTTCTTCTCGTCGAGAAAAGCCAGGCCTTCAACGTCTGCAAAGGCACCCTTTGTATTTGCAGTCAACCAACACTTTACAAAATCAACCACAGTTTTTTCTCCTTCGCCAGTGCAAATATAGTCCACGCCAGTTTTGTGGAGAATAACTTCTGCCGAAGCACCCAAATTACCACCTAGTAATATGGTGGTTTTAGGCAGGAATTCTTTCACTGCGACAGAAAGTTTTTTGGCAACTTCATAACCTGTTGATACAACCGCACTAATCCCAAGAATGTCAGGTTGTTCTTTCATGAGATATTTAATCATTTGGTCGTCTGATATGGCTTCTTTAAAAGGAGGACGAAAAAGATCAGAGTTGTAAAAATGCGTGTCAGTGAATCCAGCTTGTTTGAGTGATGTTATGACAGACAAAGCACCCATTGGTGGAAAATCGGTTGGGATATTCCTTAGGGGTAAGGTGATAACTATGATTTTGGGGCTCTTATTCGGCATCTTGCCTCATCTACTGATCGGAATCCCCTTCTGAGCTCACTTGATAACGAGTATGAACTGGAGGAACTTCGGAGTCGAATTTTTCTTTATATTCCTGTTTTAACTCATGCCAGATTTTGTTGCCTTCTTGAGTGGGCGCTTCGGCTTTTTGGATGTGTTGCCATCTATTTTCAGGAAATTTTAAATAAAGGTTGAATGTTCTAGCTTTTCCATAAATTTGATCGGCAGTAAATTGTGGCATATCAAGAATCGAACGTTCAGTGTTGGTAGGGGCAATAAGATCGGGATCTTTTAAATAACCTTTTTCCAGAGAAAGAGCCCTCAACGGAGTTCCATGAAATGGGGTAAAAGTTGAACAACTTGCGGAGTGGGGCTTCAACAAACGATTCAACCGCACTGTATCCATATGGAGCTCAGGGGTTTCTGTAGGGAACCCGACAATGTTATTTAAGCTATAGGTAAAATTATATTTTTTTAAAATAGTTGTCTGATCTATGGCCTTCTGATTTGAATAAGGGCGCTTGATTATATCCTTTCGAAACTTTTCGTTACCATGTTCAAATCCCATGCCTAGCCTATGCAAACCCACTTGTGACAATTTTTCAATTTTATATTCATTTAATGTAGTGGGATAAGATTGAGCATAAAACGGAATCTTAAACTCTGAGTACTGTCTGCAAAACTCGTCTGTTTCTTCTTTTGAATAAGCTAGAAAGTTATCTGCCCAAAAGAAAAGGTATTCTGCTCCTTTTTCTTCCACGACATATCTCACATCTTCCATAACTTGATCAACAGACTTGGGTCTATAGTATTTTGCGTTGGTTTCTTTTTTATACATTTCATTTTGAACTGGCGAATTGCAGAACGTGCAAACAAGAGGGCATCCTCTGTGAGACTCAATCGGAAACATCCTATATACTTGCCCACCCATAGCTCTGTAAAAACGAGAGTCTTCAAAAATTTCCGCATTGAACCTCGGCAACTTATTCAAATCAACTGGAGATGCAAGAGGTGATTGGGTGATTCCATCTTTCGTCTTGGTCCAAATACCAGGTAGTTTAGAAACATCTTTTCTCTCAACCATACCTTTTATAAGAGGAACTAAAATATCTTCGGCTTCACCCACGCAAATCACATCAACTTCATCAAAAGAAATAGCTAGTTTCGGTGCGTAGGTTGCAAAAACACCACCAAGGACAGTGGGCACACCAAGATCACGAACACTTTGAAGCATTTCCCTTGCAAGTAATACTGTACTTTCAACTGCGGATACCAGTAATACGTGGGGTTGATAATCTTCAATTTCTTTTCGAAAATCAGTGAATAGTTGGATTCTTGGTTTAGGTGCTTCTAATATGCTGCTAAGATCACGTGCGTCTGGGGACTGAACTGCCATATTGTCCTGCATATACTTGTTGGCATCAATATATTTGTCAGTAACATCATAAAAAGTAGTATCAAAGAACCGCATTTCTATACCATTTTGCTCAAGTATTGCAGCAAAAAGGCCAACAACTGGCTGAACCAGTGACATACTTCGCGGGTTAGGATTTATCATTAAAACTCTTATATGACTCATATAATCAACCTTATTAAGAACACATTGTTGAAAAAGGGTTTAAATTCTACCCCTATATTTTATCAATTATCAACCATAAGAATTAAGGAGTATTATGGTGCATTTTTTTAAAAAATAATATAAATATTTATTGAAAATATTAGGATAATTTGAGTTTTATTTCAAAATAATTTTATATCGATCTCCAGTGTATGCTTTTCTTTGAAATAAAGGATTAAAATACTTCAGATAGGCTAATGCATTAAAGGAGTTTGTTCATAAACCTTAGGTTATTCTTATAAGTTTTAAGAAAACCCTAAATAATATTACGGTATATTATACTTTCTTCTGAAGTTTTGTCCAAAAATCAAGTTTAATCGCAGCCTTGTATTAAAATCAAACTTAATGGGCCATCAAAAGCTTGAAAAACCAGTGCATCGAGAATATATAATGAATTTCTTTCTTCAACAAAAAACTAAAATTACCCCTTGTATCCTGCTATATGAGGAGTTATAAGGTTTTAACAAGCCAAGTTGTCATCTCAAAACCCCATGCCCGCAGAGATATAATACTAGTTCATAAAAAGACTTATCTGCTTTTCGAACCCACTCATAATCTATAAGTTAGGAAAAAATCATTTATGTGCGCTTTATTCGGATTCTTTGCCGATGTTGACCAGCCTGAAGTTATTTTGGCTGAAATGGGTTCGGTTTTGTTGCACCGCGGTCCAGACGACCAAGGGAAATATATCGATCGCAAACTTGGTTTGGGACATAACCGTCTTTCGGTCATAGATCTGTCTCCCGCTGGTCACCAACCTATGGTTCTCGAAGAAGATGGCCTGGTTATTGTATTTAACGGAGAAATTTTTAATTACAAAGAACTTCGGAAAGAGTTGTCCGGAGAATCGTTTTTTTCGGAAACAGATTCAGAAATACTACTTCGGGCTTTTAAGGTGTGGGGAAAAGAATGCCTTCAACGGTTAAATGGTATGTTTGCATTTGCAATCTGGGATCAAAAAAAAAGAGAATTGTTTTTAGCTCGGGATCGTTTTGGCATAAAACCCCTCTATTACAGTACGAGGCCGGAAGGTTTTTATTTCGCTTCCGAGCCAAAAGGTTTGTTTGCTGCAGGTGTACCCAAGAGAAATAATCTTAAAGCCTGGAGCACATATCTAACCTTTGGAACTTATGAGCATTCTAATTACACATTTTTTGAAGAAGTTTTTCAGCTTAGGGCTGGTCATTGTATGACATTAAAGTCTGACGGGCGATTTCAAATAGAGACTTATTATGACCTTGCTAAAACCGTTGAATCACCTAACGATAAAATTGAAGATGAGCAAAAGATAAGTAATGAGTATTTATCGATTTTAAGTAACGCTGTAGATATTTGTTTTCGGTCAGATGTGCCAGTAGGGATTGCTATAAGTGGGGGAGTAGACTCATCAATACTAATGTCTATGGTTAGGGAATCGGGCCAAGATTTTAAACAAATAAAAGCTTTCACTTATACTTGCGGTGATAAACGATATGATGAAACCCCTTGGGTGGGAGAATTGCTGAGGCAACAGGCACATCCATGGTATATTTCCAATACAAATGCGGGTGCTATTCCAGATTTGATAAGTCTGATAGCCTTGAATCAAGAGGAGCCCTTTGGTGGGATTAATACGCTCTGCCTGTCGGAACTCTGCCGTTTGGCTAAAAAGGAAGAAGTAACCGTATTATTAGATGGTAATGGATTGGATGAACAGTGGGGGGGTTATGAATATTACGCCAAAACTAACCATACCAAGGAAGAGTTTTTGCGTGGACCAGTGCAGGCTAGCAAGTCGTCTTCTGTTCGTTTAGGTTGTTTAACATCTGAGTTAATAGCTAATGCAGAAGCCCTGGATTTTCCTCGTCCCTTTGATTCAATATTAGATAATCTGCGTTATCGCGATCTAATTTTTACTAAGATCCCCCGTGCCCTGAGATTTTCTGATCGCGCATCGATGATGCATTCCCGAGAATTGAGAATTCCTTTTCTGGATCATCGTTTGGTAGAATATAGTTTTAAAGTAGCGCATTCTAATTTAATAAATAATGGTGAACATAAGTATTTATTGCGTCGCATGATGAAGGGAACTATCCCAGACTCTGTTTTAAAGTCTCCTAAACGTCCCCTACATACTCCCCAGAGAGAGTGGCTGGCAAATGAACTTTCTGAGTTTGTTGGAGACTTGATACATAGTAAAAAATTTCGAGAATTAGGATGGTTTGACTCGATAGAAGTAGATAAAGAATGGAATAAATTTAGAAAGTCTGAAGTGGACAATTCCTTTTTTGTGTGGCAATGGATCAGCGCAACTCTTATGACCAGCTAAAATAGATTAAATTATGAATTCTTTAATTCGACATGCTTTTGTTTCCCCGAATGCTTCTATTTACGAAGCGTTGGATATCATCCGCCAGTCTCCCTCAAAGGGAGGCCCTGTTGGAATTGCTTTAATTGTTGAAGATAACAACCATCTTCTTGGAATTCTTACAGATGGAGATATTCGAAAGCTAATTTTAAATCGCGTTGATTTTAATGAGCCAGTAGAAAAGCATATGAATAAAACCCCGATTACTGTTTCAAAAAATCTGAAGGGAAGTGCTATTGTCAGGGCCTTACGTGACAGAATTGTTAATCCACCTAACTCAGAGAATAAATGGAACCCAAATAGTCTTTCTGCTTTAAATAAAATTCTCATTGCGGATAATGGACAAATAGAGAATATTCTTTCTCCGTTAGATCTATTGCAAGACCATAATGTGATTTATCGTCACGCATGTATTCTTGGTATGGGTTATGTTGGTTTAACTTTAGCCATGGTACTGGCAGATGATGGATTCCAGGTAACGGGGATTGATCCTGACCACAAAGTCATTAGTTCTTTGCAGCAAAAAAAAGCTCCGTTCTTTGAAAAGGGATTAGAGCCACTTATAGAAAGACATTTTGATCAAGGTTTTAATTTATTATCTGAATTAAGTGACTCTCGTTTTGATATTTATGTAGTGGCCGTGGGTACTCCCGTGAATATTGATGGCATACCCATTATGGATGATATTGAAAAAGTCCTGGGACAAATTGCGGAAGTACTTAAGTTTAATGACCTAGTAATTTTACGATCTACAGTCCCTCCTAGGACTTGTAGGGATGTTGCTATACCTATTTTAGAAAAAGGTTCAGGTTTAAAGGCGGGAAGCGGATTCCATTTCGTTTTTGCTCCAGAAAGAACGGTTCAAGGGAGGGCACTCGAAGAACTGCGCCTTCTCCCTCAAATCATAGGGGGTTATACAACCGAATGCGTAAATGCGGCTTCACAGTTTTTTAATGTTTTTTCTCCAACCATCGTAAAAGTAGACTCGCTGGAAGCCGCTGAAGTGGTTAAGTTATTGAACAATTCTTTTAGAGATGTCAGTTTTGGCTATTCCAATCAAATTGGGCGTTTTTGTGAGGCATTGAATGTGGACACGGTTGCTGTAATCAATGCTGCTAACGAAGGTTATCTGAGAAATCCATTGCCATTACCTTCACCAGGTGTAGGCGGAACCTGTCTTCAAAAAGATCCTTTTATTCTCTATGATGCAGCTAAAAAGTGTGGCATTGATTTGTCAATCGTTCGTGAAGCTCGTAAATCCAACGAAGGTATGATTCAGTTTGTGGGTGGAAAAATTGAAAGTTTTGTTTCTGAAAAAAACCTGCCTTCAAACATCAAAATTTTTATCTTGGGAGTTGCCTTTAAAGGAAACCCAGAAACATCAGACATCCGGGCCTCCACTAGTATTGACATCATTCGATATCTTGAATCAAAGAATTTCAATAATATCGTAGTTTATGATCCCGTAGTTTCAAAAAAAACCCTCGCCGATGCAAAATTAAGGTGCGTAGAAGTTGCTGAAGAGGGTTTTAAAAAATCTAGCATCGTTTTAACTATGAACAACAACCCTTCATATCGGAATCTAAATTTGTTTAAACTCCTCTCTCTAATGAAAAAACCAGGAATGTTTTTTGATGCATGGCATCTTTTTCAACAGAACGAAGTTGAGTCGATTCCAGGAATTTCATATCAAGGGTTGGGCACCCATAAAAATTGTTAACCATTCTAACGAATTTTGGAGCGGGCTTTGGCCCTTTGGTTCGAACTCTTGATATGGCCCGCCTTATTCGCCGGCAATTAAAACCAATATTGGATGAGCCCGTCAACATTTTGATCCCATGGGTTTACGGTGAAAATCAGCTGCGAATTTTAAAGGAGGAAACAGCGGACGAACCAGATCTTTTTGATCAGGTATTTCTTTCTCCAGACTTAGGAGATGCCCTAAGGCCACTCCTTTTTTCTGGTGAGGGATTGAATGAAGAACTTGATCGATATTTAAAAATTTATCCGGCGCAAAAAAAGTTATGGGATGATTTGTTTAAATCTTCCTTGAGGACAGTTGATCTATTAAATCGCCGCGGGCAAGCGGAACCAGGGAGCATCCACTTGGAGGTCACTCGCAACCCAGTATTGTCAACAAACATTGAGTATTCCTACTATTCGTCTGTGAGCTATTTCAGTTCTATTTTTGAGGAACTCCATGAAAGAAGAAATGTGGCAGGTATCAATTATAAATTAATCGAAAAAGCTTTTATTAAGTTCAGAGAAATAGAAACTGGATATCGTATGCATTTTCAGCCTGTACCGCGATGTATGAGCTTTAAGGAAAGCCCTAAACCCTTGCGTCCGACTGAGCGAGAAACCCCTCCACTTATTCCTAAACCAAAAATGATGACTGGAAATTTAAAGAGTGGAATATACATATCTATTTCGGGTATACCCAGACTTTCATCTTTTTATAATGAAGCTTTTCGACTTCCTCAAACCATTTATACGAATGCTCTTTCCGCCAGCAACTCTAATGCTCAGGTTTATCCGCCAATTTATATAACTCATTCATCAGTAAATCGTGTATTTGCGCGTGCGGCCTGGAATACAATTTGGTTAGCGAATTTATCCGGCACCCCTCTTGTTTGCCCCGATCATTTCCCAGAAGATCATCCAGAGATATTTTATAATTTAAAGTCAGTTTCTAAATTTAAGTTGGCGTATATCTGGGATAGCAAAAAAATATCTCTGGAAGATTTTTTATCTGACGTTCCATGTGGAAAACAAAAACCGCCAGAGATTTATGGGGAAATAAAAAATAGATTTGGCACTTTGGATGGATTGCAATTTTGTGTGGATAATATTGTAGAGGACTTCCTCAATGCCCACTGAAAACATTGGTATCATTCCAGCGCGAGGTGGATCAAAAAGTGTACCACTTAAAAATCTGAGATTACTAAATGATATCCCGCTAGTAGCTTACGGAATACTTTGCTCTTTACAATCTCCGTCCATTAATCGTACAGTAGTTTCGACGGATCACGAAAAAATTGCAGAGGTCGCTGAAGATTACGGAGCAGAGGTAATAATTCGCCCTCCCGAACTGGCAACCGATGAGGCTCCAACCGAGCCTGCTATGCAGCACATAGTTCAAGAATTGGAGAATAAAGGGGTTAGGGTAGAAAATATTGCTCTGATTCAGGCCACTTGTCCTTTCCGCCTTGTGGCAGATGTCGAAAAGGGATTTGAGATATTGAAATCTGGCAAAGGAGATGCGGTAATGTCTGTTTCGCCAGTCCCTGCGCATTTTCACCCATATTGGTTGAAGCGTGTGACTTCATCCGGGTATCTGGTATCGCTTTATCAGGAAGAGAATATAAATAATGATATTCTGGAAACCAAACGTTATTGGAGAAGGCAGGATCTTCCCGGAACTTACTATTGGAAAAACGGAGCACTTTATATTATGAGTCGTCATTCGCTCATGGTAGAGGGGCATCGCTATGGGAAAAAATGCTGCCCTTTAATCATGGAGAGCGATCGCCTAGTTAATATCGATACAGAAGAGGATTTTTTAAGTGCTGAAAAAATTTTGCGGGAGGGGAAAGTAAAATTGGATTTTGTTGATTAAGTAGTTTTATGGCCACCATTATTGCAGAACTTTGTCAAAATCATCAAGGTGATCGGACCCTTTTGAAGGATATGATTCAGGCTGCAGCTGCCTCAGGAGCAAATTATGTCAAAACTCAAACAATTCGCGCTGAATTTTTGACCCACCGACCCCGATTTGATGAAGGAAAAATAGAAAATGGTATTACGAAGGTTATAAAACGTCCTTATATATCTGAGTATGAGCGTCTTCGCTTATTGGATATCGATATGGACGACCACCGTTGGTTTATTGATCAATGCCACAATGCAGGCGTAAAGGCAATGACCACTGTTTTTACCCAGGGTGTTATTGATGAATTAGAAACCATGGACTGGGATGCTATAAAGGTAGCAAGTTATGATTGTGCTAGTTTTCCACTACTGATTGATCTAAAAAGTCGTTTTAAAAAGTTTTTTGTTTCAACGGGAGCTACTTTTGACGAGGAAGTGGAAAAGGCTGCAAAAATTTTGCAAGGGACAGACATTACTTTTCTTCATTGTGTCACGATTTATCCTACCCCATTAAACTTATTGGACTTGTCTCGTATAAATTATCTCAAAAAATTCTCAAAGAAAGTTGGATTCAGTGATCACACTTTAGTTTCTCGTGATGGCATTAAAGCCGCTGCTGCGGCAATTTATTTTGGTGCCGAGGTTGTTGAACGACACTTTACGGTTTTGAAAGCTGATGAAACTAAAGATGGTCCCGTCTCCATCACACCAAAATTGCTTAAGGAATTGGTCGAGGTGTCACGAATGACAAGTGAAGATCTAAGCGCATATATCAAAGAAAATGTTCCTGAATACGATTTAATGCTAGGAAATAGTCAGCGTAAATTATCGGACGAGGAACTTCTAAATCGAGATTATTACCGCGGAAGATTTGCTACAAAGACGAAAGATGGTAAAACCGTCTATAATTGGGAAGATACATTTTGAGAGATTGGGTTGAAAAAATTGCGCCTAATTTAAAGCAGGCTCCTTATAGAAACCATGCGATGCGATATATTGAAACAGCATCTAAGTTGACGAATGAGCCAGCGCATGACTTGCTCCGTATGTATAGCGTTTATTGGATATATCACGGCAAAGAAGAAATTGAAAAGTCCAAGTTGGATCCCATTCCATTGATATGCGATTTGTTAGATCGAAATACAGCCTTGCTCAAGGAAGCTGCCAATAGTAGTTTTCCAAAGTTAAAATTATCTGTTTTTCGTAAGGATTTTGATGAAGTTGAGCAAGCGACAGGAGAACATTATGGCAATTTGTTCTCTGAATTCGATGACCACCATTATTTTGAAGAACCTTTAAAACTTCTACGTGACCGTTTTGAACGTAATGGAATACCCATTATTGATTTCCAAGGGAAAAAAGCCCTGGATGCGGGCTGCGGCGGAGGCCGCTATACGATCGCATTAAAAAAAATTGGTTTTGGGGAAGTGGTCGGAGTAGATATTAGTAAACTAGGATTGAAAAATTGCAGAACTCGTTTGGCTGAAAAAGGGATAAATGGGATCTCATATGAAGAAGGCACGGTTTTGAATCTTCCATTTAAAGACGAGTCATTTGACTTTGTCTATTCAAACGGCGTGTTGCACCATACCAAAGATTTGGTAAAAGGGATTCATGAGGTTCTCCGTGTATTGAAACCGAAGGGGACTGGTTTTTTATATCTTATAGAGAATCCTGGTGGCATTTATTGGGATATCATAGAGATATTACGATGTATTGTGAAAGATGTGGATTTCGCATATGCGAGAAAAGTATTTTACATGCTTGGGGTTCCTTCCAATCGGCGGTTTTTTATTCTCGACCATATTATGGCTCCTATCAATATCAGAAGTACCTGCAAAGAAATCGAAGGTTGGTTAAAGCAAGCAGGGGCCTCAGAAATTAGACGCTTGGAAAGAGGTACCGATTTTGACAGGGTAGAACAAGTTTACCAACATAGGCCTTTTGCGGAAGTAAAGTATGGTGTCGGTGAACAACGGTACTTCTTTAGGAAATAATATCCGGAGTTATATGAAAAAGGCGGACTCATGAAGTTTTTAAAGGAAGGACTAACTCTTTTTGACATCAACGCTCACTCTTTGAGAGGGAAAGAATTTTATAAAGAAGTTCTCGATTTCCGCAAGAAAATTCTTCCTTTGCATAAACACAGAATACAAAAAGCGGAAGAGTACCAGTGTCTTCTTTGTGGAAATAATGAAGGAAGTCTTTTGCTTGAATGGGAAGAGGGATACCAACTGATTCAATGCGGACAATGTGGGGCATCATGCCCAAATATTTCATTTTTGGAACAGTCTGGAGTTTCTTCGGAACTTGTGGCGAAAGAAATTCAATATGAGATATATGTAAAAATGATCGACAGGCAGTACGATTACAGGAAAAACCAGTTTGGGGGTGATCGGTACCGATATATAGTTGAACGATTGGATCTCGACCCACATCAAATTCGCTTATTGGACGTGGGATGCGGTGCGGGATATTTTCTGAGCTACCTGAAAGATCAGAAAGTTCAAGCTAAAGGTTTGGACGCCAATCTTAATACAGTAAGATATTGCCGAGAGCGCGGACTCGACGTTGATTCTGGCGATGTTGCCGATGAACCTGACGAGGAATACGATGTGGTTGTTTTATTCGATGTGCTGGAGCATTTGCTGAATCCAGTATCAGTAATGAAAGATGTAGCAAGGAAACTGAAGCCTGAAGGCTACGTTGTTGCCTTCACTACCAACATCCACTCTCTCTCCTATGAACTCATGGGTAGCCACGAAAATACCTTGCTTCCTTTTGAACATATTTGCTTCTATGACCGAAAATCGTTTCAATTTCTTGCTGAAAAAGCAGGCCTTCGAATTCACAGCCTAGACACCTTCGGCTTAGATGTTATGGATTACCTATTGATGAAGGAACATAATGATAATTTTCCTTACACGCAAAAACTTCATGAGATGATGGTTCTTGTGCAAGGATGTCTCGATCGGATGGGTGTGAGTAATCATTTCCGATTGACCCTGCAAAATTCATAATTGGGCAGAGAGTTTTGTAGAATGTTTCTGGCAACGACAGCCGATCAGCGATTCTGGAAAAAAGAAGGAAAAATTCTTTTCCTTGGGGAATGGTGTCTAACATTCGATCAAAAATCTATTTGGTCAAAGTTAGATCACGAAGTTCTTCCTTATGAAAGGAATTCCCCTGAGAAATATCTACGGGATCGAGACTATCTCGATCAACTCTACGAACGTTTACTTTCTTCTTATGCAGAACAATTGAATGTTCTTCATAATGAAAAACATTCCGTTCGCTATTGGCGAACCATCGTTAGCCCGTGGTTATATTATTTTATCCAGACCCTATATGATCGGTATCTCTCTATCCGTCAGATCATAGATAGCGGCAAGGTAACTCTTACCTGGATTCCTCCCTTGAACGAAACAGAATTTGTGCCGAAAGATTTTTCGACTTTCCAGCGATGGCAAGCGCTGGATGGTTACAACTTGTATCTTTGCTCACTGCTGATCAAAGATCTCGGGGGTATCCCATTTGAGGTCCAAAACCCTTCCTGGAAATTAGAACAAATACCAAACCAGACAGGTGTGGGTTTTTGGAGCCAGATTAAGGGGAACATGAGGAGGTTGCTGGAATTATATTACAGGTTCATACCTCAGAAGTTGAATAATATTGTGATGGTATCGCTGTATATGAGGAAAATAGATTTGTTTCGCTTTCAGGTTTCGTTCGGTCAGCTCCCTTATGCACACACAACTATGATTTCTCCTCCGAAAGTGGCTCCCGATTTCGAATTAAGAAAAAACCTGCAAATCGTCCATGAGGAAAACGAATTCGAGTCTCTTTTGGGTAAATATATTGCCAGACAAATGCCGACTGCTTATTTGGAAAGTTATGCGGACTTAAAGAAGGAAGCAATGCGGGTTTTTCCTAAAAATCCCAAGGTCATAATTTATGTAAATGCCCATTTTGCTAATGAAGGTTTCAAAATATGGTCCGCCGATCGGATGGAAAAAGGGACCAAACTAATTGGAATGCCTCATGGAGGGCATTATGGTAATGATCTTTGGTCAGCCAACGAAGTTCATGAAATAAAAATAGCCGACCAGTATTGTACTTGGGGATGGGATGATGAAAACCATAATAACCTAGTTCCTTTGTCATCCTTGCAGTTGGTAGGAGCTCAAAAGCGTATCCAGTGCAATCCGCATGGAAAGATTCTCTGGATCGGTACGTCTATTAACAGGTATTTGGACTGGATGTGCGGTGTGAAGGTAAGTTTTCAAATGCTTGATTATATCGAGGACCAAAAAATATTCCTTAAAGATCTGAACCCAGAAATAAAAAACCTTTTAACTATGCGCCTATTTCACACAGATTATAGGCGAGGGGTGAAGGAGCAGTTAAGCAAAGCGATTCCAGACCTAAATTTTTATACGGATAGAAAGACGATTTACAAACAATTATGCAAAAGTCGACTATGTATCGCAACTTATAACGGAACCACAATTCTGGAGACGCTGTCGGCAAATTACCCCACACTAGGGTTTTGGAATTTTGACCATTGGCCACTACGTGAATCTGCGAAACCATATTACGAAGATTTGTTTAGGGTTGGTGTTTTCCACAAAACACCAGAATCCGCGGCAACAAAAGTGAATGAAATTTTTGCAAATCCACAGAAGTGGTGGCACTCTTCGGAAGTTCAGGAAGCCAAAAACAAGTTTTGCCATCGATTTGCTCGTGCCAGCGAAAATTGGCTTGAAGAGTGGAAAAAAGAATTACAAAAACTTTCTAAAAAGTAAAAATTATTGTCTAAATCCTCTATAAAATCTCGATTTACTATTAGTTTACTCGTCAACATCCTTAAAGGGTTTTTATCCTTTGTCACGGTGCTGGTTCTGGCTCGTGGTTTAGGACCAGCGCTTTATGGTAATTTTGCTTTTTTATTGGGTAGTTTTGTTGCTTTTAAGTCTTTGTTAAGTCTGGGAACATCACACGCGTTTTATACTTTCATGTGCCAAAAACCGCGCGGTGGAAAGTTTTTAGCCGTATATGGCGGATGGCAGTTGATCCAATTTTTTCTAATGATTTTATTTGTTGGGGTTCTCGCACCTGATGAATGGATAAAAAATATTTGGGTGGATCAAAAAATAGAATTAATTTTACTTTCTTTTATAGCTGTTTTTATGCAACAGCAAGCTTGGCAAGTTATGGTTCATATCGGCGAGTCTACTCGATTGACAAATCGTGTCCAATTTATGAATCTTGTGATTGCAATAATCCATTTGCTCATCGTTTTTGGTCTTTGGTTTAGTGATTTGCTTGAGCTTAAATTTTTATTTTCCATCATTATTTGTGAGTATATTTTTGCCCTTGTGGTTGCGCTAAGGTTGTTAAAAGTTTTCGCGCTGCCGGTTGAACCATTCAATGGGAAAAAGATTTTTAATGAATATGTAATTTATTGCTCGCCTCTCATTATTTACTCACTTTTAGGGTTTGCCCATGAATTTGCTGATCGATGGTTACTCCAATACTTTGGAGGATCCGAAGAGCAGGGACTATATGAGGTGAGTTACCGCTTTTGTACGGTGAGTTTATTAGCTGCGACTTCAATAATGAACATTTTCTGGAAGGAGTTTGCTGAAGCTAAAGAGAATGGGTCTTTGGAACGCATGCGAACAATTTATACTAAATTTTCCAGATTTTTATTTGCATTTGGGGCAATTATAAGCGGATTTTTGATTCCTTGGAGTAATGAGATTATTAGATTATTTTTAGGAAAACCTTACATTAATGGTGTCCCCGTTTTAGCAATAATGCTTGTTTTTTCAATTTATGCGGCTGCTGGGCAGGTTAATAACACCGTAATGTATGCGGCTAATAGAACGAAAGAACAACTTTTTATTGGTGCAGTCTTTATGACAGTGAGCATTTTAGTGTCTTATTTTTTACAAGCCCCACAAAATGCCATGGTCCCTGGTCTTGAATTAGGGGCTATAGGGATGGCTATCAAGAGAGTTTTGCTAGCCCTGATTTCAGTGAATATCATAACTTGGTGGATAGGTCGTAGTTATAGTTGGAAATTTTCTTGGATTTACCAATTTGTTAATTTAGCGGGTACTTTGTTTTTAGGGTGGGTTGCCCAAAAGGTTGCTGTGGCTTTAATTCCTCCTGTTTCAACTAGCCTCTTTTTCTCTGTTGGAGCAGCATTGTTTATTTATATTATTATGGTGGGATATATGTTTTGGTCTTTCCCTGGGCTGGCTGGCTTAAGCCGAGGAGAATTTTTACAATATCTTAAAACTCTGTTTAAAGATGCCAGAGCGGGGTTTTGATATTAGTCAAGATAAAAATACCAGTAAATGCCTAGGGTATGATTTGGCATCGTATCTCTAATCACCCTGATGGCCTAAGATCAGATCGCATCCCTCATAAATTGTTCCACTCTTTTTATATCGGTTGGGGTATCGACTGCATAAGAATTGTGAAGGGTTGGCACCATTTTTACTTTCAATCCATGCTCCAAAACTCGCATCATATCTATTGACTCGGCGATTTCCAAAGGTGTTGGCTGCATGTCTGTGTATTCCAATAAAAAGTTCCTCCTAAACGGAATAACGCAAACCTGTTTTCCCATAGGGATGCCTGAAACTTTTGAACGGGTGGGAATAGGCTCTCGCGAAAAGTAAAGAGCATTCCCCTGCAAGTCACAAACAACTTTAATACAATTTTTATCCTCAAATTCGGTATCAGATCCTATCTGACCCAAAAGATTCACTACTTGACAGGTAGAATCTTCAAGCAGGGGATTTACTGCTTCGGTTATCATATCAGGATGAATCATCGGCTCATCTCCCTGAACCATGACCACAATATCAAAGATTAACCCCTCTTCTTTTTCCAGAATTTTAAGAGCCTCGGCGCAACGATCAGAGGCTCGTTCATGATCAGCGCTCGTCATGATCGCACGACCTTTAATGCTTTCTATATAGTTCGCAATCTCATGATTACAGGTTGCAACCGCTGTTAATGTTAAAATAGGATTTTTTGAAACTCTTTCAAATACATGACCGATCATTGGCTTCCCTAATATGGGCACCATGGGCTTTCCAGGAAACCGAGTACTGCCCATCCGAGCAGGAATAAGAGCAAGAATCTTCATGATTTAAGGAAAGTTATTTTTTAGAGAAATTTTGCCGGGTCCAATCTGCAAAAAGGCCCAAACCTTTATCAAGTTGCATAAATTTAGACTGGTCAAGATGGTGACTCAGATTTGTTACATCCGCAAAAATTCCATTTTGGTCTCCTTCTGTTGACCCTTTTACAAAATAAACACTGCCAGGAAGCAATTTGCAAATGCGTTTTAAAAGTTCCTCTACGGTTGTCTTAATACCAGTTCCGACATTTAAAATAGGAATTAAAGGTAAAGGATAAGTGGCTGTTCTATACCAAGCTTCTACCACATCCTCTATATAAATAAAATCTCGGAACCGACTGACACTTCCCTTAACTTCAATTTTCCCTTTTTTCACGGCTTGTGCCAGAAAGATGCTGACCATTCCTTGTCTAAGGTTTTTCATATCCTGACCTGGGCCATAAACATTAAACATCCGAAGCGAAATAAAGGGCAATTTATTACTATAAATGCTCAGGTAGTTTTCTGCGGCAAGCTTACTTGCACCATAACATGAAAGCGGAAAACATAGATGATCTTCATTAATAGGTTGCTCTTCCACTGCCCCATAAACCGACATTGAGCTGGCATAAACTATACGCTCTGTATTATTTTCTATGCCATAGCGTATGAGGTTTAGGGTGGAAACCGTATTTTTTCTCAAATCAGCGACAGGATCATCAAAGCTAATCTCTCCGGAAGATTGTCCGGCTAGGTGCAGTATCTTGCGGCAGTCTGCCGGAATCAGATTAATTGTATTTGCGAGAGAAAGATCTCCTTGAATAAAATCTACTTTCGCAGGAACATTTTCAATTTGCCCGCCAGAAAGATCATCTACACCAATCACTTTATAGCCTTCCTGAATAAACCTTTGTGCTACATGAGAACCAATAAAACCAGCTACACCAGTGATTAAAATCTTTTCCATGGCAATCAATCTTTTGTTATGATTGCGATTAATGTATCGCATTTTCTAATTTGGATTAGCCCTTGTTTATAGCTTTCTTCGAGTTCCTTACCTAAACTATTTGTAAATTGGCCCATTCCTCCGGGGCGTCCGTCACGAGCCCATATTATATGATTCGACAAGTCATACCTTTGATCTAATAAAATTTCATAAGTCAACCCGATTTGCTTGAGAAGAAAATGCAGTGAAGCTTCGCTAAAATACCAAGGATGGGCTATAGTCCAGTAAAAACCCTCAAATGACGGAATGTCATAAATAGAATGCAATGGATCTGCTACATTTGGCACTTCAAAAATAATCTTTCCACCAGTTTTGAGCAAGGAAATTTGATCTTTAAAAAATTTGACAGGTTCAGAAATATGTTCCAATACAAAAAAATGTAAAATTAAGTCAAATTCCCGCTCCGAAATAATTTCAGGCACCTGCTCAATGGAGTCACAAACAGATAAACCACGGTTTTTTAAATAATCGCTAAATACACCAGAAGGCTCCACCCCTATGCATTGATGCCCCTTTTCAATTAAAGGATAAAGCATAAATCCAGAAGAGCATCCAATCTCTAATATCTTTGAAGAATAGGCTAAATGCGGTTCAAGATATTTCATCCGTCTCAATCTTGCGGATTCATTTGATCGGATGTGGTCCTCAACATTTTTCCAACCTCCTTTTTCACCAGCACGCTTTTCCATAAAACCTTCAAATTCTGCAGCATAAAACCGTCTTTGCTCTTCAAGGGTAAGACCTGGATAGAGGTACCGAACATTACAATTTGAGCAATTAAAAAATGAATGTTTCTTATCTTTGTCCCCATACACACAGGAAGTAACAACTTTTTGTTGATCTGGCTTGGCCTGACATAAAGGGCAAAATTTAGGAAAAGACATTTCCAAACCTCAATCAAATTATGTTTAGGGATAATTCAATATTGCAAGAATGTTTAAAAGACTTATTTAATACTTAGGAGTAATCTTGGGTTTCAAAGCAAATGTATTTAAAAATACTGCATCAATCGCATATGCGATGAAGCTATAGCCTTCTTTAATCTGCTTTTGCAGCTGCTCTTTAGATGGGGTAACAATGTGTAAGCCACACGGAACCTCTTTTTCTTTGGCCATTTTTCGAATACGCTCCATCATAAAAAGAAATTCGCGATTATCAAACTGAGCTGTTATTCCCATTGAAGCGGAAAGATCATAGGGACCAATTAGAACAGCGTCCAAACCTTCCACTTGGAAAATTTTCTCAAGCTGATTGATCGCTCTTATATTTTCTATCATGGCTACAAGAAATGGAGCTTGAGCCTCTTTGTGGTATTCATCAAAGTTTTTACCAAACAAATTGGCCCTAGAATAACCAACTCCTCGAATCCCAGCAGGAGCCCAGCGACAAGCATCTCTTATAGAAACCAGTGTTTCTGCGCTTTCTACCATAGGCACAATCACACCCGCTGCCCCAGCATCGAGAGCCTGCTTGCAATCCTTAATATTACCCTGAGCTAAACGAGCTAAAGGCAAAGTATCTCCTAATTCTAAAGCACGAAATAAATCTGGCAATTGTTCGATCGAAATTGATCCATGTTCCAAATCAACCGCAACCCAGTCATAATCAGCATTACCCATAATTTCTGCTACTGATCCATTTGGAATCTGCATCCAACTACCAATCGAAACATCACCACTTTTCAATTTATCACGTAATTTTTTAAGGCTACTTAATCGATTCATTTTTCAACTCTTCAAAGCGTGGGCCAGAAAATTTTTCCTGCAAACTAAGGTTAATCCGAGTGCAACGTAAAAGAAAAGCCACATTGTTTTTCTCTGCGGCCTCAAGATCAGAGCTTGAATCTCCTACAACCAAAGCCTTCTCAGGTGGGCATTGCAAACGATTTAGCACATTACGTACCATCTCAAATTTAATTTTTGGGGCACCATATACTTCTTGAAAATAATGGGTAATTTTCAGCGAATGTAGAATCTCCTCAATTTCTTCCTGAGGCGTACCCGTGATTAAGACAAAAAATTGGCGCATGTGATAAGATTCGAGATACTTTTGAACTCCTGTCACCCAGGGAGAATCAATCACAGCCTGCTTTACCAAATTAGAAAAACGGTCACAATACTCCCGAACCTGATTAGGTTCAGCAGGTTCCCCCGCCCAGTTAAGGTAAAGCGGTATTTTATCATACCGAGAAATTCCGCCATTAGCTTTATGGTGTTGCTTTATTCGTTCAACTACTTTCTCGCCAAAGGGTAAAAATAATTTTGCGTAGCCTTCTGTTTTGACAGTCAAAGAATCTTTAATTACACCGTCAAAATCCCAAAAAACTATTTTAAACTCTTTCACCAATTTTCCTTATAGGTATGCCGATGATGAGAGTACAAACTATTGTACGGAAACTTTTTCATTGATTTCGCCGCACTTCATCAATTAACTGGATTAATCCTTGGCCCAAATCGACATGACAGGGAGCAACATATTTGCGCCCGAGTTTGGGAAGATAAGCATAAGGTGTGCGAATATAGTGACCAGGGTATTCCTCACCAACAAACTCAACCGATTCGGAAAATCCAAGAATCTCTGCCAACATTTTTAACAAATCAGCCACCCGCATAGACTCTTGACCTGTCAGCACAATGCTCTGATTTCGGAATTCATCTCTTATTACATCGACACTGGACTTTGCCGCATCTTCAACATGAATATATTCACGAAGGGCATCTGGGCTACCATTATAACGTACGACTCCTGCGTCCAGAGCCGTTTTTACAATTCTAAAAAGGCCATTTTGTGGATCAGCTCGAGGCCCATATAATGAACCATATCGCAAAATGGTATAATCCAAATTATAGATACGCTGATATTCTTCTACATAGTTTTCAGCTGCCTGTTTGCTGCAACGGTAGAAACTCCCTTCCCGACTATAAACATAAACTGTACTGGCAAACATATAACGTTTTACTGAGTTCACACGACAAGCTTCTAGTACCCTGGCATTTCCCAGTATATTGATCTCAATGGTTTCGATAGGTTTATTTCTGGCTTGGTCAATATCTGCTAGAGCGGCAAAGTTGTAAACCAGATCAGAGCCAACAATAGATTTATTTAAGAGGTCGACATCAAGCAAATCTCCAACTATCATCTCCTGATCTTTTCTTTTCCAAGGAGAATCTTTACGATCTAAAATCCGTACTTGATAACCATCATCGGTCAATTGGTCGGCAACATGTGAACCAATAAAGCCACTACCACCGATAACTGTTACAAGACAATTCTTATTGTTTTTCATTTGATTGATTAAAAACCTTGAAGCTGCATCTCATATTCGGACTGAGGCACTTCTCTTTGTAGAAGTTTTCCTTCAAGAAAGCGAACGGCTTCCTCCGTGGCCTCAATTTCCATTCGAGATCGACAATCAACCGACATGGATCCCATATGAGCTGTCAATAAACAACGATCTATTTCAAAAAGCTGGCCCCTATAGGGTTCATTTTCGAAAACGTCAATTGCTACTCCTCCAAGATGACCTTCTTTCATAACATTATATAAGTCGATTTCATTGATGATACCCCCTCGCGAGGTGTTAATAATGAAGGCATCTTTTTTCATCTGAAGCAACTCTTTTCTACAAATCATGCTACGGGTAAGAGAAGTTAGGGGAAGGTGCAGGCTGATAACGTCTGCCTCTTTATAAATTTTTTCCTTATTAACCCATTTAATATCGAATTCTCGATCCAATTCACGGTTGGGTAAGATATCATTCGCTAACACGCTGATCTTACCAAACCCGCTCATAAGGCGCAACAGATGGGCGCCTATTCGTCCAACTCCAATTATCCCAACGGTTGCACAAGTTAGCCTCTGGCCAAAATGGCGCTGCCATTTTCCCAGACGCATTTGTTGATTAGAAACATGAATAGAACGGAGAAGACTTAACATCATGCCTAAGGTGATTTCTGCGACAGCAGGAGCAGGCGCATCAGGTGTATAGGAAACCTTAATCCCCCTTTTTTTGGCAGCGCATAAATCAACACTGTCTAACCCAATACCCACTCTGGATATGAGTTTGAGTTTTTGTGCTTGAGCCATTACTTTATCAGTAATTGGTTCCGTGCCTGCGATAAGCACATCAAAATCGCTGATTAATTCGTATAATTGGTCCTCTGTAAGCTTCTTTTTGTGAGGATTTACTAGGTATTGGACCCCTGCGCTTTCAAGTAAATCCAAAGGAAGGCGATTATTTTCCCCAAAGGGTGAAGTAGTAATAAGAGCTTTTGCCATTATAAATAAGTCTTAGAAAAAACGGAACAGTCTGGTCCTTTTCCAAATTTTTTGTGGGAAGTTACATATCCTACGGTGACCATGAAAAAACAAACAGCCATTAATTCAAAATTTTGAAAAATAATCATAGTATCCTTTATGACTTTTTTAAGTGCACACCATAATAACTAAGAGCTACCCGATGTCAAACATATAGGTAATTGCATAGAAATTTTTAGCTTTTGCTATAACAATTATAACCGTTAGTCAATTTGTCCCTTAGAATAGGAAAGGAACTTTGAAAAAATATCTCACATATTTTGATACTTGAATCTTTCTTTTCGATATAACGGTTTGTAAACGCTATTATGAGTTGATACAATGACTAAAAGAACAGATATTATCATAACACCTTCAAGGGTAAGGTGTTACGCAATTGATAAGCACCAACTTTAATTCCTTCTAGATTTCCATTCTTAACTTACCCTCTATGAAATTTAAAGACCACGAAATAGAAAAAATCTATAATCATCTTTCCCAAATATCAAGAAAAGCCTATAAAGACCCCTATCTGATATCCAATATTGTCCTTAGCAAGGAGGATACGCCTAACGGCGTTTTAGAATCTTATCTTGACAGAGAAGCCCCTCCAAAAATCACCTTTTTATTTGTAATAAAAAAATTAATTCTCTATGGAATTAAAAATATTTTAAGCTTTGGTCTTTTAGTAATCACAAAAATACTTCATCGAATCTCGGGACAAAGGGTTAAATTAAAAGAAGAGGAGGAAATTGTCGCAATCAATATTAGTTTCGAAGTTCCTCAAATTCTTAATAATGGAAAATTTGAGGATACATATTTCCCGGGACTTTCAGATCATTTAAAAAAAATTAAAAAAACCTATGTGTATATACCAAGATGGTTTGGGTCTAAAAATCCTTTTAAATTCCTTCGCGTATTTAGGGTTTTAAAAAAAAATCAAATTCCAGTTTTAACCCATTTTCAGTTGTTGACTCCTATTGATTATCTAAAGGTATTACGTTTTTTAATTTTCTATCCATTTTCTGTGATTCGATTTATGAAAAACCTGGGATCAAATTATAAGGATAAGCTTGTAATTTGCGCACTATGGGATACTTTAGATGTCATAGTAACAGAAAATTATATGGGATTTCTTTTAGGCCAACGCTTATCATCTATATTAAAAGGGCCTATAAAGTGCTTAAGCTGGTATGAAAATCAATCTGAAGATAAAAATTTTTATGCAGGCTTGAGAACGTGGCCCGGAAAAACTGAAATAGTCGGAGCTCAACTTTTTGTTAGACTTAACACTCTAATGAATATTGTGCCAGATGAGCAAGAAATTCCTTTTAAAGTAGTTCCCGATAAAATATTGGTGACTGGCCCAGGTTATCTTTTTAATTCAAATCGTATAAGTGTAGACGTTGGACCTGCCCTCAGATATAGGTATTTATTTAATTCAGAGACAAAAAAGTCCTCCGACAAATTTATTCTTGTGGTCCTACCTTTTTGGGATGATATAGCAAGCTATATATTAGACATGATCCGAGAAGTGGAATGGGAAGCACCCGTTATGATCAAGTTTCATCCAAATATGGAATGGGAACAATATAAAACGAAGATCTCGGAAAATTTTAAAGTAGTCACTGAACCCCTATCTTTATTACTACAAAAAACTTTGATAGTAATTGGACATAGTACCGGAGCTTTAATTGAAGCTGTTTCTCTGGGAATTCCGACAATCGATATTCAATATTCTGAAAAATTTAGCCATGATTATATGCAGGAAATAGGTCGAGGAGTTCTTTGGGATAAAGCAAATGACGCAAATGAAGTAAAGATATTAATTGAAAAATTTGAATACAATCTGGAAAAAAATCCAGAATCTTTAAAAAAAGAGGGGCGGAAAATGAGAGCTTATTGCTTTTCTGAACCCACTGAAGAGTTAATCAACAAGGCCTTTGAATTAGAGTGATCGTTGAAAAAATTAAAATTACAATCCTATGAAATCAGTACATATATTTTCTGATACAACGGCAATGGCCGAAGAAATCGCTCACGGTTTGTATGAACAATCTAAACGAGCCGCAGAGAAACAACATGTGTTTTCAATTGTATTGTCAGGGGGAAGCACTGCCACCGCATTATATGGGATATTGGCATTGCCTAAATGGCGTGACCGAATCCCATGGAAATCGATCCATATCTTCTTTGCAGATGAGCGTTGCGTTCCTCCAAATAATACAGAGAGTAACTATAAAATTATCTGCGATCATCTTATCAATAAAATTTCTATACCAAAAGCCAACATCCATCGGATACAAGGAGAAGAAAACCCTGAAAAAGAATCCCTACGCTACGCAAAAGAAATAAAAAACCATTCAACCTTGAGAAAAGAGAATATTAATTTTTTTGATTGGGTTTTTCTTGGGATTGGAATAGATGGTCACATAGCTTCTCTTTTTCCAGACCAAAACATTATTAATTCACCAAAGCTTTGTGAAGTAGCTCAACACCCAGATACAGGCCAAAATCGGATAACTATGACTCTTCTGGCCCTAAAAAATTCGACCCGTGTTACCTATCATGTCATTGGCAAGAAAAAATCTAAGATAGTATCCGAAATAACATCCAACTTCTCATCCCGGTTAATTTATCCTGCTTCGCAAATAAAAGGGGAATTGTTTCTCGACAAACATGCTGCATCAAAAATTGATAATTCAGGAGTTGGATGAAAACAGCTCACTCGGATTTAAGACCATATAAGTATCATGGAAGAGGTCACACAAATTAAAAGAATTTTAGGAAAGATAATACAGGATTAAGAGAGAAACTTAAGCAGGTAACTGGCAAATATCCTCATTTTGCTGAGAAGATTTTTTGCTTCCATTTGAGTGCCCGTTTTTTCCGTCTCGCTGCCTGTAGCGAAAAACTTTTCCCTCGTAATTGGTAATGATCACTTCATCTTCATTATGTTCAATGACACTATTTGGTAGCAGTCGAACTTTACCTCCGCCGCCCGGAGCATCAATCACGTAATAGGGCACCGCCATGCCTGATGTATGCCCCATCAGGTCTTTCATTATATCGAGACCTTTTTTTACTGAGGTACGCAGATGATCGGTCCCTTCAGTCATATCTCCCTGATAGATATAGTAGGGCTTGATCCTATTTTTCAATAATTTTTTCATCAATTCTTTCATCGTTTTCGAGTTATCGTTGACACCTTTAAGCAATACGGTTTGGCTGCCTAAAGGAATCCCAATATCCGCAAGCTTGGAGCAAGCTTTTTCCACTTCGGGAGTTAACTCTGAAGGATGATTAAAATGAATATTGAAATACAACGGATGATATTTTTTCAAGATAGCGCACAGGTCTTCAGTAATTCTTGCTGGCAGTGTACCAGGAACACGAGTGCCGATGCGGATGATTTCCAGATGTGGAATAGATCGCAATTCGCTAAGAATTCTATCTAGCTCTTTATCGGGAACCAATAGAGGGTCTCCTCCTGACATTATTACATCCCTGATTTCTGAATGATTTCGTATATACGCAATCCCCTGCCTTAAAGTTTCTCGGGTTACTATTCCTGGAAAGCCAATTTTGCGCTTGCGTGTACAAAAACGGCAAACAATGGGGCATTGATTATTAACCATCAATAAAACACGATCTGGATAACGGTGAACAAGTTCTGGCACAGGCATATCGCCTTCTTCGTTGAGCGGATCGGTTATTAAATCATCCCGAACAAAATCGTCTAACTCTTCAAGGGTGGGAACCACTTGTTTCCATAAAGGATCATTAGGGCCTTTTATTTGTTCCAGGAAATAAGAATTAATCCGAATGGGATAGTTCTCTCCGACTTTTTCAAGTTTTTTCCTATATTCAACAGATTCAGGAATAAAGGGAAGATCTTTAACCTTAACAACGCTTTGGCTGAGCTGTTTTTGCCATAATTCCATTACTTACCTTTAGTTTAGGATGATCAAGAGTTTACAGGATAGTTTTTTTTCAGATAGTCGATGATTTCGTACTCGTCTGACAAAATGGTATCGCCATCGACCAAAACAGGAACGGTAGTTTGTCCCGAGACTTCATAAACTTCTTTACGGTCAGGGTGCGACCAAGAAACATCTATCTTTTCATAATCAATACCCGTTTGCGCCAGCACGTTTCTTACCATTGCGCAGTAACCACAACCATCAATATTATATAGTTTCATTTTACCTTACCCAACATTATAAATTTTTTGTTGCGCAAGGTGCAATAATGGCATCCACCATGCCATGAATCTTTTTTTTATCATGAGGACAAAGTGTTGCCAAAATACCACCCAGTTTAGTCATCTCATCCACAACAAAATAATAAGGGGTTAACCTCACTCGGCTGATCATCTTTTCAATTTTACCCGTAGCCGAATTCAAAAATCGGCTTTCTACCTTTTTCCCTTTATAAAACTTTTGTAAAATAGAAGACTGTTCTGGAAACTGCTGTAACCCTTTGATTAATGTTTCTTGCCAGATTTCTTGGGAAACATCGTGACCAACCACAACGCCTCGACTTCCCCACGATTCAGGTGAAAAACCAGATGGTTTAATCACCATTTCTCTTTCTTTTTGCGTTAATGGAAGCAATTGCGCCCAATTGCTCAATGGAATGCCTTTCACTTTAAGATCTGCTATCACGCCATGCGGTGGCAACGGCCTAGGATCCAAAATCCAAGTTTCTGGGATTAGATGGTTTAGAACAGTAAAAGTTTCAGAACCCAGCACTTTTTCCCAATCTAATTTTAAAGAAGGGTGGGAAAACAAAGCAAAACTTAGTTTTTCCTCCATCCAAGGCTTGTAAGGAGGAGTAGTAACCACCTGTCCTTTTTTAGTTGAATATAGGAATAACTCTGATTTCGGAATATTTTTTAGATCAAATAACTCAAAAAAACGATATAACACATCGACTCGTATCCACTTGTCCTCATATTTTATAAAAAGTCCTTCCTCTTTGAAACTTATTTCTTTGGGATGAACTACATATACACCTTTTTGCTTTAGTATTGATCCAAGGTATTGCATCTCGCTGAGATAATCTTTAGACTCATCAGATACAACAATAGCAACATTGGGAGAGGTTTCCTTAGATACAGATTCAGCCATTTTATAAAATAAGGAAGGAATTCCGCCTCCCGTCATTTCCCATGAAGGATTGTCATAAAAAGACATAAGAGCGGAAGTCAGCCCAAAACCACCAGGAACCGAGTCGAGCTCTGTAAGAGCAAATCCATTCTCTGTCACAATCACATCAGGTCTTATAATTCCAGGTAATGCCTGACGCATTCTTTTCATGCGTCCAAACTCTAAAAGTTCCTGTGGTTTTCCGCCATCTAAGTATTCAGCAATCCAAGGGTGAAATTTACCTTTAGTACTATCTAGATAAAAACGGTTTAGAGCGGAATAAAACTTGAGAAGTTTGGGGCCCAATTCATGGAAAAAAGTGGTTTCCTCTTGAGAAAGAAAATAAGGTTCGGGAGAGATTCTCCAAGTATTTCCAGAGTCTGAAAATAATCCAGCTTTTACCAAGGAGGTCTCTATATCAAGGCATGTCTTTTCACTTTGAGCAATCATGATTTTTCAGACTAAAAAATTACATTGTAATTGTCAAATTTCAGTTTTAAGATTAAACAAAAAGAAACCAAATATCACAATACCACCACTATATTAAACCAATGTGGGCTGACCACAAACCATGAAAAAACCACTTCAAACCAGAATGACAATACCCGTTTTTCCTCTGCCGACAACGGTTTTTTATCCAGGAACGCCTTTACCCCTGCATATCTTTGAACCACGTTACCGGCAAATGACTTCGGATGCATTACAAGGTGAACGGAAGATTGGGATGGTTCTCCTAAAGCCTAATTGGGAAGAAAATTATTTTGGCAAGCCGCAACTATATTCTGTAGGCTGTGTCGGAAATATTGAAAAAGAAATCAAACACCATGATGGAAAATATAATTTTACATTAATAGGTCTTCGACGGTTCCGTATCCTTAACGAAAAAGAAGGGAAACTTTATCGCCAGGCTGAAATTGAATTGCTGGAAGAAAAAAATGAGCAAGATATTATTGCAGATAACCCTAACGAGTACCGTGAAAAGCTCATAGAAAGTTTTCGCCAGTTTATAGGTTTTATGCCTGAGGGCAATCCACTAAAAAAAGAACCTGAATGGAACCTGGGTAATAAACTCAGTGAATTTGTCGATAGGTTCGCCTACCAACTCGATCTATCTTTAGAACAAAAACAAAACTTCCTAGAAGAACAGGATGTTATAAAACGCGCAAAATTTCTACACTCTTTTCTAAAAATGAAAATCAAGCTTATCCACCTCTCCAAAATGCGCTCCACCCACGATCCCAACTGGAACTAGCCGTCTAAGTAAAGAAACGATTTTTATTAAATTTCACACAATTATTGCTTTTGAGGTAAACAAAATTTACGTGTTAACCTAACTTACCATCAGATCATCCAACATAAGGTTTTTATAAAACTTATTCACTAGGGAAAGACAATACTCAAACAGGTGATACCGCCATCGGCTTTTTCAAATTCACTCATATCCAACTCATGGGTTTCAAAACCCTGTTGGGAAATTTTTTTGCGAATCATTGGAAATCCAGCAGGCATAAAGATTAGGTCTCCCATAGTTAGACAGTTCGCAGCGTAGGAATTTTTTTCTTCCACCTCAATCCATTGAAAATTTTTAAATGCGCTGCTATCCACCCGCCCAGGATTTAGGAGTAAAATATTGTTGCCCAAATAACTGACAGCACTTTTTAAGTGCAATCCTTTTAAAATTGGCACTGAAACAACCTTTTTATTGATTTGCCGGGACAAACTTTCAATGGCCTTAACATCAGTCCGCTCTGAGAGTCCTATAAAAATAGAATCAGGGGTATCGAGAATATCTCCTCCATCCAAATAGGAGTCGATGCGCACTGTTTTACGATAACCTTTGAGGATTTTTTCTATTGATTCCACTTCGTTTCGTCGGGCTTCTTCTTTTGAAAAGCACAAAAAAGCCCTGTCCCCAAAAATAAAAGTGGTGTCTTCGACAAAAGTGGAATCGGGAAGAGAGTCTTCTGGTGGCATTACCAAAATTTTAACTCCCGCTTTTTTAAGCGCATTTACATAACTTCGGTGCTGTTCTCTTGCTCTGGAGAGATCAATTTCTTCTTTCGCAGGGTGACTGGAAATCGCTTGCGGAAAGCTGACCCCAGGCGGCCGCACCAATGCTGTGAAGGATTGCATAATTAAAGTAAGAGACTCAATCGACAGTTGGTGTGCCCATCAACCTTGAAAAATAAAGCATTGGAAATAATTTTTTTGATTTTCTATAAACCTTCATCATGGCTTTACTAGGTTTTAGTCCTTTTGCGGTTTTTTCAAGCTTTGCTATATAAGTAAACCCATTGATCATCAAAAAATCGTGACGATTGAATCGCATGACCTTTCGTTGATATTCATCCGGATGACCGTACATTTCATCTAATTTCAATACAAATTTTTCATCCATTTCATAGAGTTCGCCATGCATCATTCCAGATGTGTCATTAGTAGGCTCGATATTGGCGTATCCCAGACCTTCCTGTCCTCCATTATCTTTTGGGATTTTATTGAATACTCGCCTCCAACCCGACAAACTAACTGAAGACTTAGAAATATATTCAAGACCGCGCTCTTTAAAAACTTCTTCATTAACCAATTCGTCGTAGGCAAAAAATTGTACAGCGTCTACCATGGGTTTAGCACTCCAAGTCTTTTTTGTTTTAATTAATTTAAACGTTCCCGCTAGGCAAAGGTTAAAATCTTGCCGGGGTTTTTTACTTATGATAATATCAAAAAAGTTCCCCGTTTACATTTTGTTAGAATGTTTTTTGAGGGGGATTACAAATCTTGTACCCCAATTGATTCAAATAATCAAATTACAGTCCCCAAGGAAATATTAATAGTTTTTATTTTTTATATTTAAGGAGTGATCTATGTCAGCCGGTAAAGTAGTAATTGTTTCTGATAGTGAATTTGAGCAAACGGTTCTTCAATCTGAGATCCCTGTAATGCTCGACTTCTGGGCCGAATGGTGCCAGCCCTGTAAAATGCTCGCTCCTACCGTTGAAGAACTTGCTGGTGAATTCGATGGTCAGCTTTTGGTTGGCAAGCTGAATGTGGATGATAACCCCAAGACAGCCACTAGCTATGGAATTCGTGGCATTCCCACCCTTTTATTTATTAAAAATGGCCAAGTGGTTCAGCAATTGGTGGGTGTAAAATCCAAATCCGAGATAAAAAAGGTAATCGAAGAAAGTCTGGAATAAGCAACATAAATAATATCTAAAAAGCCCTTTCCCCGATAGGAAAGGGCTTTTTATTTTTAGTACTTGCTTCTTTTCCAACAGAGAATGAAACTTGACCTTATGACAGCAATGATATGCTCTAGTCTTTAAGAACTTTATAAATGTAATATTGTTGAGAAATGGTCAGCATATTGTTGACCGTCCAGTAGATAACTAGCCCTGCTGGGAAGGAAATAAACAGAAAGGTGAATAAAACAGGAAGGAACATCATAATTTTTTGCTGCATGGGATCACCAACCGAAGGGGTCATTTTTTGCTGCAAAAACATGGTAATGCCCATTAAAACCGGGGTTACATAATACGGATCTTGAACTGAAAGATCGGTAATCCAACCTACGAAAGGAGCACCACGAAGTTCTATAGAAAAAAACAATGCATGATATAAAGCTATAAAAACTGGTATTTGCAGTAACATCGGCAAACAACCGCCCACAGGATTAACTTTATGTTTTTTATAAAGCTCCAGTAATTCTTCGTTCATCTTCTGTCTATCATCCTTGTTCCTCTCCTGAATAATTTTCACATAAGGTTGGATTTTTTGCATGCCTTTCATGGATTTAAAACTTTTGTGTGTTAGAGGAAAGAACAAAAGCTTGATAATTAAGGTCAGAAAAATAATTGCCCAGCCATAGTTTTGGGTTAACCCATAAAAATAGGCCAGCACCTTCAAAAGTGGTTTGACAAGAAATGCAAACTTATTGCCAAACCATCCGTAGTCAATCATTCGAACCAGGTGATTACCCTTCTCTTCTAGAATTTCCAGTTCTTTAGTCCCGGCATAAAAAAGATGTGAAGCAGTCGCAGCTGATTGAACGGATTCGTATTCCAGACCTACAAAAACTTTGTCATTTTCTTTAAATACTACTCCTGATTTACTTCCTTGGAGCGGTACCAGTGCAGAGCCAAAATATTTATTCTGGAAAGCCACCCATTTCAATTCACCCCGATGGTATACCGTTGTGTTCAAATCTTCAGGGGGATGTTCAATACGTTCATTGTTATTAAAAACGGTTGCACCTGAAAAAACGATGTAATCTGTTTGCGATGAAATATTTCCACCAATTCCAGGGCCCAATACGATTTCGTATTGCAAGTTTTTATTAGCTAACGGAGGGGCAGTAATGCGTGTTTTTATTTCAACCATATAGTCATTAAATCTAAATTTAAACTCTCGAAAGACTTCCAACCCTGATTTATGCTTCAGGGTAAACGTCAAAACCCCTTCAGGGCTTAAATCGCTCAAGATAATCGAAGTTGTGGAAGGCTCATAATGGGCATTTTGCAAAATAGAACTAATTTGTGGGTCGTCTGACTTCAGAGACAATGCCGCAGTTAAGTTGTCAGGGTTTTTGATCAGGTTAATAACATCTCCATTATCGTTCTTAAAACGCGGCAGAAGAAGTTGTTTAAGTACTCCGCCTTTATTACTAAAAATATAATGAATTTCTCCAGATTCAATCCGCACCTCCTTTTCATTTCCAGCGTACGTATTGCCAACTTCTGGTGAAGGGATAGCTATTGATTGCGGTCCAGCATGCGAGCTTGAATTTACAACTGTGTTGGTATTTTGATCTGAAGAATCAATAAGAGGTTTCTCCAAATTTTTAGCGGTATGCGTTTTTTTTATAGGTGGTTGAAATTGTGCCATGAAAGCCCCCCAACCAATAAAAACAGCTAATGACAAAACAAAGGCGAGTAGCAATCTTTTTTCCAAATCGAATCTCCGCTTGACTAGTAAAAGTTATTTTAACGGGTCTGGTCCACCCTCATGGTAGGGATGGCATTTAAAAACACGAGCAACTATTAAAGCAACCGCTTTAGCTAATGAATAGCGCTGAAGAGCCTGTACTGCATATTCGGAACAACTCGGATAAAAACGACAAGCCGGGGGAAAAAGCGGTGAAATCCATCTTTGATATCCACGGACTAATTTAAGAAAAATCCAATTAAACATTGAGGGCCTATTTCGGGCTGGGAAAGATTAAAGTCGAGGAGTCACTTGATAGCCCGAAGAGTATTTGAGAGTTTTTCATCTATAACCCTGTGGGACTTAGTAACCATTTCTTTTCCAGCAATCACAACTATATCTGTTGCTGGAACCATTTGTTTTTTTGTATGCCGAAATATCTCGCGAATGGTTCTTTTAACTTGGTTTCTTGCTACCGCCCTTCCAACTTTTTTAGATGCGATTATCCCCAATCTTTTTCTATCCAAGCCATTTGGAAGAGAAAAGACAGTAAACAATTTTCCTGTCCGTTGCTTTTTACCTTCGGCGAGAACTTTGTCGAACTCGTATCTTTTGGTAAGTCGTTCTTCTTTGCAAAACGAGAATTCAACCATTTTTCAAGCAGATAGGCTTTTTCTACCTTTTCGCCTGCGATTAGCCAAAATCCGTCTACCGCCAACGGTGGCACTTCTTTGCCGAAACCCGTGAACGCGTTTTCTTTTGATGTTGCTGGGTTGAAATGTTCTTTTCATGAAGCTTTCCTTCTTATCTTACAAATACGAAAAACCCGCCTTGCCTCAACAATTCAGATGGTTAAACATTCATCAATTGAGAAAATGCGGGAGGGTACGCTGGATTATTTCACCGGTGGCCTCTCTTGTCAAGAGCTAAGCCAGTGACCCTGGACTTGTAATAAATAATCCCGATTATGCCTATTTTTAGCCCGCATTATTTCCACGGCTTAAGCACCAATACCATCTGGGGCCATGAATTGCTAAAGCTTTAAAAAGCCCTTTCACGCCATCAAGACTATCACATTTTCAATATTTTATTTTTATTAAGGCGCAACCTTGTAGCTTTCACCTTAGGGAGGAAAATGGTATTATTGTAACATCATGAAAACATTATTGATTTTTCCGG